>CAKURN010000065.1 GCA_934675695.1 uncultured Candidatus Melainabacteria bacterium
CGTAATAATTCATATTTTTTACCTTTAACCAATTATTGTATTTTTAATAATTACATCTAAAAATTGTGGAATGTAAATACCCAAAACGAAAGCTATAGTTAGCATTGAGATTTGTGGAAAATACATCCAAAAACTGATTTTTGAAGTGTTATTTTTGGCAACTTCCAGTTTGTCTTTACTTGCTTCGCCATAAACCATTTTTATTACTACTCTGCCCATTCCGAATAGAATAATTGTTAACAAGAACAAAAATAGTCCGCACAAAACAAAGTGGTGTTGAATAACAAAAGCTTTTACAACCAAAAATTCAGACAAGAACAACATACTTGGTGGAAAAGCACAAATACCTAAGAAAGAAACTATCCACAACCAGCTTGTTTTTCTATCTATTATACCTAATGAGCGAATTGATTTTATTCTTTTTGTTTCAAAAAGCTCTAATACGTTGCCTGAAGTCAAGAAGAATGAAGCTTTTATCAAAGAGTGACCAATTAAATGAATAATTAATGCAAAATAAGCAACGCCACCTAAAGAAGTAGCAATCGCAAGTATTCCCATATTTTCTATAGAGGAATAAGCAAGCATTCTTTTGTAGTTTGTTGTGTGGAACATAAATACACTTGCAATAAATAAAGAAGCAAAGCCCATAATCAAAAGAATAATACGACCATAAGCGATACAGTTTGCTTTTATCATTACTTTGTAAACATTTAATATTACAAGAAATGCACAATTTAATAATGTTGCAGACAACAAAGCAGATATTGGACTTGGAGCTTCAGCGTGAGCATCAGGCAACCAGAAGTGAACAGGTGCAAGACCCATTTTTGTACCAATACCAACCAAAATAAATACAAATGAAACATTTAACCAGAAATGGTTGAAGTTTGCTGCATTTTCCATTAAATCTTTGTAATTCAAACTATTCAAACTTCCTGTTGCAATAGTTAAAAGAATAATTCCTACAAACGCTAGAGCAATACCGATTGAGCAAATGAAAACATATTTCCAAGCAGCTTCGATTGAGTGTTTTGTTTTGTTGAAATATATTAAATAAGCACTAGCTAAAGTTGTACCTTCTATAAATATCCAAGCAAGACCCAAATTGTCTGCTAATATACCACCTGTCATAGAAATTACAAAAGCCATCATCATAACGGCATAGTGCATCATTTTTCTATCTGAAAATTCTTTTGCCAAGTTTTTACTGTAGCCATTGTTGTACATACTAACAGCCAAAAATACAATTGACAAAACTAGATAAAATATAATATTTGATGAATTTAAACTAAAGTATTGATTACTTTTTAATAAATCCAAATTTATAAAATAAGCTAACCCTACACTAATATGCAACAAAGCATATAGTGAAATAAGTATGTTGTTTAATGTTTTGTTTTTTGCAAAAAACATTATAATGCAAAAAATAATTGGTAATATAAATACTAAATTAATCATCTTATTCACAGTCCTTCAAATCTGATAAATGTGCTACTTCCATATCTCCGAGTTCTCTGTTGATTTGAGAAACAAACAACCCTAATATATATATTGCAATAAATACATCTAACAAAACCCCAATATTAACAAGCATTGGCATTTCTTTTGCAACAGACAAAGACAACAAAAATATTCCGTTTTCCATTGTAATAAACTCAATTACATTAGATAGGATTTTGTGTTTTATTGTAATCAACCACAAGCTGATTAATATTGTTGACATTGCCATACCGAAACAAAGAGGGTTTATCATTGATAAAGAAGGCAAATCAAACACAGACAACATAAAACCGCCAAACAAAATTATGCTTGAAAATAACAAACAATAAAAGTGAGCAACGTTTGCATCCGTATCACGATTTGAATGCGTTCTTTTTAAAACTTTGTTTAAAAACATTGGAATTAATCCAGCTTTTACAATTAAAGTTTCTATTGTTAAAAATGCTGCAACAATAAGCGGAATATGAGAAAAGCTTGTTGCACAAATTAAAAACAATAATATACCTTGAATAATTACGACATTAACGTGTGCTTTTAATCTGCTTGTAGTAGACAAATAAAGCATAGTTAAACCGAATAATATTATTAAACCATTAACCATTGTTTATACCCCATACATCTTTACTGCAACTAACGATGCAACAACAAGTGCAAATGAGCTCATTACAAAAACAAACTCAAACACGTGTGTCATACGTACTCTGGCGATTGCGGATTCAATAATACCAATTAAAATTGAAATTATTCCCATAACGCCCAAAAACGCCAAACAAGAACCCCAAAGAGGCAAGTTTGTCGGCAAAACTAAAGAAGCAATTAATGAAGAAATTAAAAACATCTTCATATAAGCACTCCAAGAAATCAAAGCCAATTCAGAAGAACAATTGTCTAAAATCATAACTTCATGAATCATTGTAAGTTCAAGGTGAGTTGCAGGATCATCAACAGGAACTCTGCAGCCTTCCATTAATAACATAATTCCCAAAGCTAAAATTGCAAAAATTATAATCAAATAACCAATAGCACCACTTTGTGATATTACGTTTGTTAAACTTTCAAATGTGTATATTTTACATACAGCCATAATTGAAGCAATGACAATAAAAAATGCCGGTTCAATTATTGTTGTAAAACAAGCTTCTCTGCTGCAGCCCATACCTTCAAAGCTGCTTGCTGTTTCCATAGAAGCAAGTATAGATAAAAATTTAGACAAGCCTAATGCATAAGCAAATATGATTAATCCGCCTTCTATGCTTATTATTGATTTTCCGCTAATAATTGGAATAAACAAGCAAGCAAACAATACACAAGCCAATCCAACAACAGGTGCAATTCTAAACAACCAAGTTGTAGAAGTTGAATAGATAGAGCGTTTTTTCATTAATTTTATAAAATCATAAAATGGTTGAAAAATACTCGCACCGTATCTCGCACCGAAAAATGCTTTTGTTTTTTTGATTATACCAATCATTACGAAAGGAACAAACAACAAAAACAAAATATTTAAAATTTTAATTAATAATGTTTCGTTCATACTTTCCACCTTAGCCTAAAATAACCGCTATAATTAAAGCAATAATCAAGAACACCATTCCAAAACGAATGTATTGTTGAATATCACCATTTTGTATAATTTCAAATTTAGAGAAGAAGTTTTCGTCTAATTTAATTAATGGCTGAATAACGTATGCTTCTTCAATATCATCAACTTTTGTTGCATAGTGAGCATCTGTCGGAAACAAACCTTTTGCTTTTTTTACATCTCTTGTTCTTTTAAACAAAGGTTTTACGATGTTTACAAAAGGATGAACATAAGAAGCTGCAGAATATTGAACTCTGCTGGTTAATCTGTTGTATCCGCAACCCCAAGTATTTGATACGATAGGTTTTTTGGAGATTAATTTTTTAACTATATATAATGCAACAATCAATCCAACAAAAATCAAAATATATTTTGAAAGATTAGACAAAAATGCAACATAATAAGAAGCGTTTTCAGTATCCATTACAACGCCGACCGGTTTTAAAACATATTGGAATACATATTGTGGAAATAATCCAATAGCCAAACACAATGTTGCTAAGATTTTCATTGGAACAAGCATTGATTTTGGGCTGTCTGATTGAACTTTTGTCGCAGTTTCAGTTCTTTCAGCTCCCAAAAATGTGATACTTATTGTTTTTGTAAAACATACAATTGCCATTGTACCGACTAAAGCAAGACCTGCAAAAGCGAACAATACTGCGATAAATACAGCTATATTGTTGATTGCTAATGATTTTATGAAGCTTAAATAAATCAAAAATTCACTAACAAAACCGTTAAATGGAGGCAAAGCACAAATTGCAATTCCACCAACTATAAAACACAATGCAGTTGTTGGCATTTTTTTAATCAAACCGCCAAGAACTTCCATATTTTTTGTATGTGTTTTTACATAAACGCTACCTGCAGACAAGAACAACAATTCTTTAAATATTGAGTGATTCAATATGTGAGCAAAGCTGCCTGCAAGAGCCAACATTGCAATTGTTGTTTGTCCGTAATATGTAGCTAACATATAAATTGATAAACCTATACCGATTATTCCTATGTTTTCTATAGAAGAATAAGCGAGCATTTTTTTGATATCTTTTTGTACTGTTGCATAAGCTATACCATACAATGCAGTCAATACCGTAAATAATAATATTGTATAAATCGTAGCAATTTTTGGAGTTGAACAAAAACCAAGAGCACGAACAATACCATATATACCGGTTTTTATCATAACGCCACTCATCATTGCACTAACATGAGATGGCGCTTGTGGGTGAGCATCAGGCAACCAATTGTGAAATGGAACAAAACCTGCTTTTATTCCAAAACCTATAAATCCAAATACAAAAATCAAATTTGCAAGGTCTGAATTGTTTTCTAATGCTTCTTTGAAAGTTGCAAAATCAAGGCTTCCTGCATTTATTGACAACATTGCAAAAAACAAAATTATAAATATAACAGACACATGCATATAAACTAAATACTTAATGCCTGATTTTATAACTTCTTTCTTTTCGCTTTCAAAAATTACAAGGAAGAATGAAGACAATGACATCAATTCCCAAATAATCAAGAACATCAATGCATTTTGAACAGTAACAACACCAAGCATAGAAGCCATTAACATTGGCAAAAATACACAGTGTGCACTAACGTCTTTTCCTTTTTCAATGTATGGAGCTAAATATCCATTTGCATAAATAAGTGCAAGTGTTGACATTATTGAAATAAAAATGACAAAAAATGCACTCAAATTGTCAATTACAAAACTTACGTTTTGAAAAACAGAACCAAAATGTACTGTACAATTAAGTGTTTCACCGAGTAGTGCTTTAACACCGGTTGAAACAGTAAAGAAAGATGCAACAACTGCACCAATTGCGATTAGTTTCAGTTTTAGCTTTTGGTTTTTAGTCAATAAAGAAACTATTGCACTCAAAACTAAAACTGCAATTCCTGTAAAATAAATTTCCATATTTCCTCTTTTTATTTGTTAATGTATACAAAAATAGTCAGCCAAGAATTATTTTGTATCAAAGAAAAATCATAATCAAGATGAAAAATGAAAAAAGAAAAATTATTTTTTTGAATTTAAGGTTTTTATAAAATATATAAAAAATACCACTAAGTATTTGAATTTAGTGGTATTTTTAGTTTTTGTTGTTTTATAATTAAACTTCTTCTGATTCTTGAACTTCTTGTTCAGTTTCAACAGAATCTTCTTCATCTATTCCTGTTTGAGAAGTTTCTTCTTTTGCTTCTTGTGCAATTTCGTCGATTTGTTCTTCTTCGTCTTCTATTGCATAGTCTTCTTTAACCTCATCATCATTGTAGTTGTTTTCTGTTGGTTGATTGTTTTCCATTTCACGAGCTTGTGATTCAGATTTTATGTCTATTTTCCAACCTGTTAATCTATGAGCCAATCTAACGTTTTGTCCTTCACGTCCAATTGCAAGAGATAATTGGTCATTTGGAACAATAACAAAAGCTTCGTGTTTGTCTTCTTCATCTGCTAAAATATCAACAGAAATAATTCTTGCAGGCGACAACGCGTTTACGATATATTCAACAGGGTCTTCTGAGTATCTTACGATATCGATTTTTTCGTTTTTAAGTTCTGAAACTATTGTTTGTATACGAGAACCACGAGGTCCTATACAAGCTCCAACAGAATCTACAGAAGGGTCATTTGACCAAACAGCAAGTTTTGTTCTAAATCCTGCTTCACGAGAAATTGATTTTATTTCTACAATACCATCTTCGATTTCCGGTACTTCTAATTCAAACAATTCACGAACGATTTCAGCGTGAGCTTGTGAAACAATAACTTGAGGTAATTTTGAAGTTTCTTTTACATCTAAAACAAAGACTCTTATTCTGTTTCCCGGTTTGTAGTATTCTCCCGGAATTTGTTCTTTTAGAGGCATAATAGCGTCAGTTTTTCCAATGTTTACGATAACTGCTCTATCTGTTCTTCTTTGGATAATACCTGTAATTAATGTGCCTTTTTTAGACATAAATTCATCAAGAACCATTTTGCGTTCAGCTTCTCTGATTCTTTGAGTGATTACTTGTTTTGCTGATTGAGCAGCAACTCTGCCAAAGTTTTCCGGAGTAACTTCGATTTTGACTTCATCATCCAATTCAACGTCTTCATCGATTTCTTTAGCATTTTCAAGAGAAATTTCTGTATTTTCGTCTTCAACCTCATTTACAACAACTTTTGTTCTAAATACACCGATTTCTCCGGCTTGCTCATCAAGAATAGCTTCTACATTTGTTGCTTCTTTATCTCTGATGTGTTTTTTGTATGCAGCAGTCAAAGCATCACACAATGAAGAAATTAAAACTTCTTTTGATATGCCTTTTTCACGTTCAAATTGCTCAGCAGCCTCGAACAATGCAGTTCCGATTTTAATCATTGTCATCTCCTTTATTCTTATTTATTTCTATTTTGTCGTTTAATTTTGTATAATGAATTTTTTCCATTGGAATAATAAATTTAGAATTTTTGTATTCGATTTTTATCCCAAATGCTTCATTATAGTCGATTAGTTTTGCTTCAAATGTTTTTTCTTCTATTCCATCAACTGAATTTTTGAGTTTGATTATAACATCGTGACCTTTAAAAATCATATATTCTCTATCTGATTTGAATTTTCTATCCAATCCTGGAGAAGACACCTCTAAATAGTATTTAAAAGGCAACATTTCATCTAACATATCACCTAAGCTTCTTGATATATTTTCACAATCCAAATGAGAAACGCTGTGGTCGGGTGAATAAATAAAAATTCTCAAAAAATTGTGACCATTTTCTTTTTCTAAAGAAATTTCGATAGGAATAAGCCCATATCTCATTGCTGTATTTTCAATAACAGGAGCTATGTTTTCTATGAGTTCTCTTTTGTTTAAATGTTCTTTCATTTTATTCCTTAAAAAACAAGAACGCTAACGTTGTCGTTGCGTTCTAGTTTTCGTGTTTATAAACTAGTCTTTTGTGAAATTCACAAACTAATTATAGCATTGTTTCATCGAAAATGAAAGTTTTATTTAATTTTTGTTAATTTATGCAATATATTCACCCAATCTTTGAATACAAGCTTGGTAATATCCTTGACCGGCTGAACCCGTGCCTTTCGCAACGTCACCTTGGAAATAACAACCAAGTGCAGCTTGTTGTGAACCTGTTTTTTCATACCAATATCTATCGCATAAGATTGCCATTTCTAGGTTTTTACGTGGGTCTTTTCTATCTTCTGCGGTATAAGAATGGTTTCTCATTACGGCAGTGTCTGTAGCACATTCTACGTGAATTTGTCCAAGTCCATAGGCTTTACCATTATCACCAAGTTTTATGCTTCCATCTGCATTATATTGGCTCAAGCCTGATTCTTGACACATTTGTGCTATGAATAAAACAGGGTCTATTGTATTATTACCAAATTCTTCATCAGCACAGAGTTTTGCTATATAATCGGCTGTTTCTTCATCAGAACTAAATCCTAGAGAACTTGTAAGATTGCCAAACATATTAAAAGCATCTCCGCCTGCTTCTTTTAATCTGTTTAATAAAGCTTTGCCATCAGTTTTGTCACCGTATTCGCTTTCTAATTTTTGTGCTTCCATTTCATCAATCTTTTTGTTGATTGTATCAAGATTGATTTGTTGGGTTTCTAAGTTTTTTCTTGC
>CAKURN010000066.1 GCA_934675695.1 uncultured Candidatus Melainabacteria bacterium
GATTTAATGGTTATGGATAAAAATAGAAAAACCACAACCAAAACAAGAATTTCCGGTTCTTGTAACCAAAGCATCGCTCAACAAATAGAAAGAATAGATAGACAAACTAAAACACCTTTGTCAACCGAAACAGAAAACAAAGTCATTGAAAACATCAAAAAATCAATAAAAGATTTTGACGGTGTTATTTTGTCCGATTATCATTTGGGTTGTTTAACAGATAACATCATCAAAACTACAATCGAAGAAGCAAACAAATATAACAAAATCATTGTAGCTGATATTCAAAAAGACATGTTAAAGTACAAAGGTGTAAATGCAATTACACCAAATCAACCGGATAGCGAAAAACAAGTCGGCTTTTTTATTAAAAATGAAGAAGATTTGCTGAAAGCGGGAGAAAAACTTCTTGATGAATTGGATTTAAAAAGAGTTCTTCTTACCAGAGGTGAAAACGGCATGGCTTTGTTTGAAAAAACAAAAGATGGAGTTGTTTTCAATAAAATACCTGCATTTAACAAAAAAGAAGTGTTTGATGTAACCGGTGCAGGAGATACGGTTGTTGCAACTTTTACTCTAGGTCTTTGTGCCGGTCTTGATAGTGAAATTGCAATGACTTTAGGCAATTTGGCAGCAAGTATTGTTATACGTTATTTTGGTTGTCATACAGTTACAATCGAAGATTTAAAAAACGAATTATCCGAATAAATAAGGAAAAAATATTATGAATTTTTTAAAAAAACTAAAACCTTTTGATTACCTAATTATTTTAATCGTTATTGTAGGGATTGTTGTGGGTTTTTTGACTTTTACAAACAAACGTCAAACTTCTTCCAGTCAAATAGAAACTACAACAAATATTGAAATAGAAGTTTATCTAAGAGGGGTCAATACAACATCAGTTGAACCAATTTTTGCATCAAATGACGAAACATTTATTACAATAAGAAATGTTCCTTACACTAAATTAAAAATTAAAGATGTGAAATTCTCAAAAAGAAAAGCAATGATTCCCACATTTAATGCAAAAAAACCATACATAACAGTAAATGATGAAACATCACCATTTCAGTATGATTATTTGGTTACAATAATTGACAGTGCAAAAATTACAAAAGACGGAGATGCCGTTGTTGGCGGAAATAAAGTAAAAATAGGCTTACCAATTACTTTAGAAGGTGCAAAATACAAACTTAACGGAGTGATTACGAATATAATCGTAAGCCCTGAACCTATAAATACAAAACACTGTGAAGATTTAGACAAGCATACAAAATTAAATCAAGATGTTCAATAGAATTAAAAATTTCATTAACAACAGTTTTTTTATGGAAAATATCGACAATATTGCTTTTATCGTACTTTTGTCAATATTGGGTTGTGCTGTTGTTTGCCCTTCTGAGATAATAGGTGGATTATCTTTAATTTTTTCCGGTTTGGTTATATTTAATTGCATTTTTTCAAATATAAAACAAAACTTCAAACTAGATTTATACGAAAAAGCAATTATTCTGTTTTTTTTGATAGTTACAGTTAGTTTATTTGGTTCTACACTATTTAAACTTAGTTTCCATGGATATATAAAAACTTTTATTTATATTTTGTTTTATTTTTGTTGTGCTTTATTTTTCAACAAAAACTACAAAAAAATTCCTTATATTTTGTTTTTTGTAGTATGTTTAATGAGTTTTGAATCTTTTATTGCAATTTTTCAAAACCACGCTGGCGTTAGTGAAATATCAGGTTGGCAAGATACAACAAACATAAATCCTGAAGAAATCATCTCAAGAGCCTATGGAACATTAAAACCTTACAATCCAAATTTATTAGCAGGTTATTTGCTTACAGGATTGTCGAGTTTTGTTTATTTTATACTTACATTTTTAAAACAAAACAAAAAACGCATTGCACTGATTTTTTCTATATTGTTTTTAGTTAATTTAGTTGCAATAATAGATACAGGCTGTAGAGGTGCTTATTTAGGGTTTGCACTATTTTTCCCTGCTTTATTCTTTGGAATTTTGTATTATGTACAAAGAAAACTAGGTGGACTATCTAACATTAAAAAAAGATACAAAAACATCACACTATTGAGCATTTTAGGGATTATTGTTTTTTCAATAATCAATCCTGCAATATCAAAAAGGTTTGCATCAATATTTGCACTTCGAGCAGATAGCTCTATTTCTTTTAGATTAAATGTATATGAATCAGCATTAAATATGTTTAAAGACAATTTCTTTTTAGGAATTGGGGTTGGCAATCAAAACTTTAGAGAAATATATGGTTTATATATGAAAACAGGTTTTGATGCATTAGGAGCGTATTGTGTACCTCTAGAAATAGCTGTCGAAAGCGGAATTTTCGCTTTAATTGCTTTTTGTTGCATTATATTATTTTCTTTATATAAATCGTTTAAAATTTGCAAAAATCAAGACACTTCTACTCAATCAAAAATCTTGTCATTGGCTGTATTTTTGATGATTTTAGCAGTTATGGGTCATGGATTTTTTGATACGATATGGTTTAGACCGCAGGTTCAAATATTGTTTTGGACTTATATTGCAATGTTAAAAGGAATAAAAGATTAATTAGAATGCAAAATCTTCTTTGCTCTATCGATTATCGCACAAGGCAAATCTGCCAAAACTGCCGTATCTATTGCGTAACTGGATTGAACAACGCCTTTTTTCATTTTTCTTAAATAAGATATTCCATCAGCATTTGAAAATGATTCCATCATATAATTTAAGACTCTTGGCTTATAGTTGTTTTCAATTTTCGTAAGTTCACTATTATGAGTAACAACGATTGTTTTTGCTTTTATTTCATCGACTAAATACTCAACAAATGCTCTTGCGATTGCTCCGCCTTCTTTTTCATTTGTGCTTTTTGCAGGTTCATCAAGTAAAATCAAAGACTTGTTTGTAGAATTTTCAATCACAAATTTTAAGTCATTCATTTCGACCATAAAACTGGAATTGTTGTTCACGATATCATCTGTAATTCCTTGCCTAAAAAATATTTTATCAATCAATGCAACTTGTGCATAAGTTGCAGGAACATAAGCTCCGATTTGTGAAAACAAGCAAATTATTGCATTGTGTTTTAGATAAGTTGATTTTCCGGACATATTTGCACCAGTCAAAACGATTGTACAAGTGTCATCTAAAACAGTATCGTTTTTTACAACTTCGTTTCCTAATTTAACAAGACTAGGGTGATAACCGTCTTTAACATATATGCCTTTTTGGTTAAAGATTGGTTTTGTGAAATTATTTTCAATTGCACAATGAGCAAAAGTAACAAGAACATCAATCACAGCTACTTCTTTCGCAAGTTCACGAATTGTATCAACAAACAATGTTGCTTTCTTTCTCAATTCACAAAACAATTCATATTCTAGTTGATTTATTTGGTATGTTAAATTAAAAATTTCTTGCTCATATTTTTTAATTGTATCGTTTGAATATCTGGCACAATTTGATAAAACTTGTTTTTTAAAATAATCATTTGAGACTAAATTTGCCTTGTTCAATGGAACTTCAACATAAAATCCAATAGAATTTGATTTTCCAAAACGCATATTTTCGATTTTTAATCTTTTTGCTTCACGTTTTATATAGCTATTTAATTTTAATTGTGCATTATTCAAACTGTATCTCAAATAATCAAGAGTTGCATTATATCCTTCTTTTATTAAACCACCGCTTTTAATATCAGAAGCAGGTTCATCTACTAGTGCTGTTTTGATTTCTTTAACAAATTCGTTTGTTTTATTTAAGTTATTTGAATCAATCTTTAAAAGTTTAGAATCTAATTTTTTACAAATTTCTTCAATTCTATATAAAAAATCTGCATTTTCAGAAATTTGGAGTAAATTTTTTGCAGAAATTGTAGTATTAGAAATTTTTGCACACAAGCGTGATAAATCACAAAAATTGTCCATTGCATTTTCTAATTCATTAAGTAAAGAGTGTTTTTCTATCAATTCTTGAACAGCAATTTGTCTTTTTTCGATTTCTTCGGTATTAAGCAAAGGCTCATTAATGTATTTTTTAAGAAGCCTCAAACCCATAGAAGTCTTTGTTGAATTTAAAAACCAAAAAATACTTCCTTTTCTTTTTTGCATACGTTTTGTTTTGGTTAGTTCAAGGTTTCTTCTTGTAACTTCATCCATTTGCATATATTCATTTATGCTATATTCAATCACATTGTCCAATTTTGCAGCATATTTTTTTTGAGTTTCAATACAATAATCTAAAATAGAATTTTCAATCAAATTACTGGAAAAAAACTTGTCATCAAAGATAGTAATGAGATATTTTTCTAGATATTTTTCAAATATTTTTTCTTGTTTATGAGAAACCAAAACTTCACATGGAGAAATTTTTTCTAATTCAAAAGTTAAAGCTTCAATATTACCTTTGGTTTTATAAAATTGTCCGGTTGAAACATCAGCATAAGCAAGGTAACAGACATTATCTTCATAATACAAAGACAATATATAGTTGTTTTCGCCGCTATCTAAAAATTCATCTTCAACAATTGTTCCTGTAGTGTATTTTCTGGTTATTTCTCTATATATAGTTTCATCATCTTTTTTGTATTGGGTGCAAACGCAGATTTTTAAGTTTTCTTTTAATAATATTTTTACGTAATTTTCGAGTGATTTTTTTGGAATGCCTGCTTGTAAAACTTTGCCGGTGCCTGAAAATTGCCTAGTAGATAAAACAGCTGATGTGATATTTGAAAAAACTCTGGCATCTTCAAAAAAAGTCTCGAAAAAATCACCTATTTGAAACAATATGATTGAATCCATATTGGATTTTTTAAAACCTAGATACTCAAGCAAGGTTTTGTTTTTTACTGTTTTTTCGTCGATGTCAGAAAGTTTATTAAATGTCATTAGCATATCCAAAATGTGCAAAAACAATACTATATTACAACACAATCGACGTTTTGTATACAAAATAAAAAGCACCAAAATTGGTGCTTTTTAATATTAATGATTAGAGATTATTAGAATTGCATATCTGAATCAACAACGCCAAACATACCTTCAATTTCTTCTAAAATAGCTGAAGGCTTTCTTGCTTGGTGTTTTTGGGCTGCACGTCTAGCTGCTTCTTTTTCTTTTTCTTCAGAAGCATTTATCAAATGATAATAACCGGTACCTGCAGGTATCAAACGACCAATGATAACGTTTTCTTTCAAACCTCTCAATAAGTCTTTTTTACCTTCAACAGCAGCTTCAGTTAAGATTCTTGTTGTTTCTTGGAATGAAGCAGCTGAAATAAATGATTCAGTATTTAATGATGCTTTTGTGATACCAAGTAATAATGCTTCGTATGTTGCTTCTTGACCTTCTTTTTCACGAACAGCAGCATTTTCAGCTTCGATTACTTTTAGTTCAACAAGTTCACCAGGAAGAAGTTTTGTATCACCTGAATCAATAACTTTTACTTTCTTAATCATTTGACGAACAATAACTTCAACGTGTTTATCAGAAATTTCAACACCTTGTGAACGATATACTCTTTGAACTTCGTCAACCAAGTATTGTTGAGCGGCATTTGCACCTTTTAATCTGATAACATCATGTGGGTTCATAGGTCCTGATGTCAAAGCATCACCTTTTTTGATTGGTTGTTTATCGTTTACGATAACTGTTGCTTCGATTGGATATTTGATTTCAGTTCTTCCGTTTTCGTTTTCGATAAACAATCTTGGAATATCATCTTCATATTCAATTACTGCAACACCGTCTTCTTCAGCTGCAATTGCTGAATCTTTCGGTTTTCTAGCTTCCAAAAGTTCTTCAACACGAGGAAGACCTTGAACGATATCGCCTGTTTTTTGTCTTTCAAATACCAATGTAGCAAGCAAATCACCTCTCAAGATTAAAGCACCGTTATCTACCTGCAACAATGCCCCTGGAGAAATCAAGTGCGGTCTGCCTGTACGAATAACAACAGCTTTTGAATCAGCTTTTACAACTTTACCGGAGCAAGTTGCAACTTCTTTTTCTGAAACATTTTGGTCTATTGTTACATATTGACCAACTTTTACTAATGGTTTTGAAGTTATATCAATTTTTTGTTCATAGTTTTCAGAAACCAAAAGTAATCTTCTCAATTCGGAGTCTTTTGAATGGATTGAAGCAACAGAATCATTAACTGCTAAAACTTGAGTTTTTGTAACCGCTGTTTTTGGTCGAATAGTTTGACCATCTTCAACCAACAATTCAGTTTGTGTAGAAGACAAACCACGAGTATTGTCATCTTGTTCACGACAAACAATTAATGTTTCCAGTACAACAATTTTCAAGTCACCTTTTGAATCTAATTCAACCATACCTTTTAAGTGAGATAAGTAACCTGACATAGATAAAACAAGAGAAGTTCTGGTAAGAACAGCACCATCAAGGTTTCTAACTCTTGCACCATCTTTAAATTGAACTTGTGTCATAGGAACAAGCTCGATTGCATCATCAGTTGCATCGAATTTTATTGAAGCTTCTTTTTGTTGAATATCAAATGTTTGGATAGGACGCACCAAGATTTGTACCGGTTTTGCGTCGATATTTTCTTCTTCATCCATAGAATCTTCAGACAATTCTTCATCTAAATCATCTATTTCAAGCATATCTGATTCGTTTTCGACGATAGTTACAATAGAATCAACACTAGCTTTGATTTTTCCTGCAACTACGGTTCCGGCTGCAATTACTTCATTTTCGCCAACTTTTAAATCGTTTATTGAATCTAAAGTATGTAATTCACCAGGACGAACAACGATTTCATGGATAATATCGTTAAATTCTTTTATTTCAACAATACCTGCAATGTGCGTATAGATATCTTTTACAACTTCAGTACCTGCTTCAACATAAGTTCCTGATTCAACGAGTTTTAAAGAAGAATCTTTTGAAACTTGGTGAATTTCTTCAGGGATAAATATCAATTGACCAGGGTTGATTACGATTTGGTTTTCATCAACTTCTAAACCGTTGTATCTGATTTCACCAGATGATTCAACTTTATAAGAATCATCAATAAGTTCAGCAATTATCATACCGTTTTCTACTTGGGTATCAACAGGAGATTTTACAATGTATTTTTCGTCTGTTGTAGGAACTGTCCAAATTTGTTCTTTTTTGGTTTGTTCAAATATAGCATTTGAAGCTTGGATTGAAGCGATTACAATCGTTAATTCTTTTCCTGAAACGATTTTTTTGATTTTTTTGCCTTCAAATTCAACTTCTTTAATTTCAAGAGCATTATTAACACGAACTTCGCCGCCATGTTCAGAGATTATTAAAGTTTCAGCAAGTTTCTCGCCTTTTTTAATTTTTTGACCGTCTTCAACAAGAACTTTTGAACCTGCAGGTAGAGGATAAACATCTCCGCCTAAAACCCAAACAACACCTTGTTTGTTTGCAATTCTAGAAACGTTACCTTGTCTATCTTTTCTTTCATCTGCAACGAAGTCTTCAAATACAACTTCACCTGAAATATCAGATGTAAT
>CAKURN010000067.1 GCA_934675695.1 uncultured Candidatus Melainabacteria bacterium
GTGCAAAAGAACCCATAGACTTTGTTTGTCCTGGGATTTTTGCTAAAAACGGAGTAGGACTAAAAGACAAAGTCGGAAGTTGGCCGGCTCTTGTCATAGTTACATTTTGTTTTGCAAGTTCAATATTTAAAGCTGCAATTTTTATATCGTTGTTTTTTTCTAGTGCCGTTGCAATGTATTTTTCTAAAATCGGGTCGTTTTGCTTCTTCCACCAATCATAATTAATATATTCCAGAATAGTTGCTTGGTTTTCAACTTTTTTGTTTTTGAACAATTTTGATTGTTTTTGAATTGTTTTGTCTTTATTTTCTGTAATTGCAAAAACAGGGGAAATTGCATTTGTAAGTACAAAAGTTGATATTAATGTTGTTGCTAAAAACTTTTTCATTACTTCTCCAAAAAATAATTTTTACTATTGCATTTTTAATAATAAAATGTTAGCATATTAATGTTGCAAATGCAACATGTAATTTATGTAACATAGTTGAGAATTTTAATAAATGAATAACAATATAGACCAAACACCTACAAAATACGAAGATTCGCTGTTTTATCAGCTTAATTCTAATTCAAGGTACTTCAATTTGCTTTTTGAACAATTTTTCAAAGAGTTGAATTTGGGAATTAGTGCAACAGAACATCTTGCACTTTCGATTATTTCTGATACAAAAGACTGTTGCCAAAGAGATTTAGCAAGGCTTCTTGTAAAAGATAGAGCAAACACGGGAAAAATTGCAAATGCTTTAGAAAAAAAAGGTTTCATAAATATAAATATATGTGAAAAACATAAACGCCCGGTAAAAATTCTAACCATAACAGAAAAAGGTAAAGAACTCTGCGAAGAAATTATGGAAATTATTTTGCCGACTGTAAACAAGGTTTATGATGAAATCGACAGAGAAACTCTGGAACAAACAAAAGAAACCTTAAAAGAATTTAGAAAAGTAGTTGAAAAAGTTGTAAAAGTAAATATATAGGAGCAAATATGTCAGAAGAAAATAAAACTAATACCAATAACGAAACAAACGAACACTATAGACCAAAAAAAAGAAAAATATTAGTTCCTTTAGCAATTATTGTGAGCATTTTAGCAGGTGTTTATTTCTACCATGAAAGTTTCTTTGAATCTACAGATGATGCTTATGTAGAAGCTGATATTATCCAAGTAACACCAAAAGTCGCAGGTCATATCGTAGAAAGCTATGTAAAAGACAATATGGAAGTAAAACAAGGCGATTTGGTTGCAAAAATTGATGATGAAGTTTATATAGAAAAATACAACAAAGCAAAAGCAGACTATGAAAAAGCAATCCTTAACCAAAAAAATGCAAAAGCTGTATTAAATGCTTCTGATTCTGCAATAAAATTAGCAAAAACAGATTTAGAAAGATATACTGCTTTATACAAAGATGGTGCTGTTTCAAAACAAACTTTAGATAATGCAAAAACAAAATACGATGAAGCTCTTGCTCGCCAAACTCAAGCAAAAGAAAATATATTTTCTCAAGGTTCAAACGTTGCAGATGCTGATTTAAAATCATTAGAAGCAACTATGAAACAAGCAAAACTTAATCTTGAATATACTAATGTAATTGCACCAAATTCAGGCACAATCACAAACCGTAGAATTGAAAAAGGTGCTTATGTTTCAACCGGTGGCCCATTATTTGCAATCGTTCCTGATGAAGTTTGGATAGTTGCAAACTTTAAAGAAAACCAAGTTGGAAAAATGAAAAAAGGACAACCTGTAACAATCAAAATTGATGCATTTCCAAACAAAAAATTCAAAGGTCATATAGATTCTATTCAAAGAGCTTCCGGTGCAAAATCCAGTCTTTTCCCACCGGAAAATGCCGTTGGTTCATTTGTAAAAATCGTACAAAGAATACCTGTAAAAATCGTTTTCGATGAAAAAATTGACAAAAACGAATACAACGTGGTTTCAGGCATGAGCGTAGTTCCAAAAGTAAAGGTTAAATAAAAATGGCTGATGAACAAACTTGGAGTCCAAAACACAACCCTTGGGTGATTTGTGTTCCTTTGATGGTTGCGGCATTTATGTTTGTATTGGATGAAACAATCGCAAACGTTGCCCTTCCTTATATGGCAGGAAGTTTCTCTGTATCTAACCAAGAAAGCACTTGGGTTTTAACAAGCTACTTGATTGCTTCAGGGATTATAATTCCTTCTGTTGATTTCTTTTCAAAACTGATGGGAAGAAAAAACTTCTTGATTTCTGCAATTGGAGTTTTTACTATTGCATCGTTGCTTTGTGGTTTGGCGACGAGTTTGCCTGTTATGGTTTTAACCAGAATTTTACAGGGTCTTGGAGGTGGTGCTATTTTACCTTTGGCACAATCTATGATGTTAGAATTGTTTCCTGTTGAAAAAAGAGCACAATCTATGGCATTGTTTGGGCTTGTTGTTGTAATTGCACCAATTATCGGCCCTGTTGTAGGGGGTTGGATTACAACAAACTGGTCTTGGCCTTTTATTTATTTTATAAACGTTCCAATCGGAATTGTTGCTGTAGGATTGGCTAAAAAATACGTTGAAGACCCTCCTTATGCTAGAAAACAACAAAATGTCACAATCGATGGAGCAGGCTTTTTCACTTTGACTTTGTGGCTTACTTGTATGCAAGTTGTTTTAGATAAAGGAAACGATGCAGACTGGTTTGGTTCAACTTGGGTATGTTGGTTAACATTTTTTGCTGTAGTTTTTGCAGTTTGGTTTTTCTATATTCAAATGACCAAAAAAGACTCTCTTGTTGATTTAAAAGTTTTTAAAGATGCGAATTTTTCTTTAGGAACTTTTGTTCAAATTAGGATGCAAGGGGTGTTGTTGTCTTCTATGACTATTCTTCCACAATTTTTGCAAGGGCTTATGGGATATGATGCGTATCTATCGGGGCTTGCTATGATGCCTAGAGGGATAGGGGCTCTTACAACTGTTATTTTTATTGGTACAATCGGAAGCAAAATCAGCCCGAAGATTTTGGTTATTATTGGTATGAGTCTTTTGAGTATTTCAGGTTTTATGCTTGGGCAATTAAATCTTGAAATTTCAACAACAAACATCGAAATTCCAAATTTCATTATGGGGGTTGGTATGTCTATGAGTATGATTCCGATTATTACTCTATCGACTATGACATTAGCAAATGAACAAATGACAAATGCATCAGGTGTTCAAAATTTGCTTAAAAATTTGGGTGGTGCAATAGGAACTTCTATTGTAACAACAATAATTTCCAGATATGCTCAAAAACATCAACATTTTCTTGTTGATAATTTGACTATGACAAATGACAATTTTATAGCTCGTATGCAAGCTTATGTTGCAAATTTCTTGCCTAATTCTGATGTAATTAATGCAACTAATATGGCAGGTAAAACATTATACAATCAAATGCTTCAACAGGCTCATATGGGGGCATATAAAGATGCTTTTGAAATGTGTGCTATTGCGTGTTTGGCATTAATTCCTTTGTTGTTGTTTTTAAAAGGTATTCCAAAAGAGAAAAATTAACTTTCTCCTTGGATACTTTTTTCAAGCCAAGAATCGGCTCTAGCACCTGTTAAAATCTTTCCATCAGCCCTAATTCCATAACCGAAAGGGCAGATGTCTTTTATATCGTCACAGTTTTCGCTTCCACCAGACGGAATGCCATCTATATCAATACAGAAGATTTTATATACTCTATCAAATGCATAATTAGTATAATCAGTATGCCAAATTTTTTCAGGACTTGAAAATAATCTGCCATTTTCACAAATTTCAAAGTTGTCTTTTTCATTAGGTGGAATACAAAAATTTAATTTGCTATATTCTAGTGATTTTTTCCAATAAATTCCAAAAGTGTAATTTGGAGCGGTTTGATAAAAAGTAATATTATCTAGAGCAACGATTTCATTTCCTGCTTGTGTTATTTTTTTGCAACTGTCATCTGCGATTTTCTTGCCTTCTTTCATTCGTGCTGAATCTCCAATAAAAAACACATAATCTTCACTAATCTTAGGTAAATCTAAATTTTTATTTGCACAATTTTTTCTTTTTGAACTTAATACATCAGAAAAACTTTCACAAAAGTAAGTGATATCATTTTCATGCGTCATATCAATTTGTTCTCCGTTACTTCTCATTCCTAAATCCCCATTTAGATAATATTTATCAGAATTAACTAATTCTGAAATAACTTGATAAAGAGTATTATGAGCTTTTTTAAATTTCATTATATTTTCATCAGGTTTAGAATTAATCGCAACAGGGATAATAACTGAAGTGATTATTCCAATTACAGTTAATGTAATCATAACTTCTGCAAGAGTGAATGCTTTTTTCAAATATAACTCCTTTAAACTATCACGTTCGTGAACGTGCATGAAATATATAGCAGATATCATTAAAAAATGCAAGAAGTAGATGAAAAAAAATTAATCACAAACGCCTGCGGCAAAGTTTTGAAACGATTGAGAAAACAAAAAAGTAACTACCTTTTGGGTATGGAATATGGGATTTCAACATCTCTTTTGAATTTGATTGAAAGAGGCTTAAAAGACCCTCAATTGACCACAATATTTAAACTCTCCGAAGCCCTTGGAATAAAACCCAGCCAATTTATAAAAGAAATTGAAAAATGCTTGCCCGAAGGCTTCAGTATGGTTGAACATTAAAACGACTGTTACAAAAATTTACAGCTAATTCTTTTTATTTAAAATATAATATTCTAAAAAGACATCTCACAACAAAGAAGGAATTAAAAATGCAAGCTAGACGTGCCAGCAGAGAATTAGCTCTGATATTATTTTCACAATTGGATAAGAATTTAGAAAAATACCAAAACGAAGATTTCGCAGATATTATTTTAAAATCTGTAAGAACCCTTATTTCATCTTCTTATGACGAAGTTTCTTTAACAGCTTCTTCACTTAATGAAATGAAAAACCAAATAATCGAATATGAAAACAACCACGAAGACAATCTTTCTAGTCCGATAGAATCAGACAATATACCTGTTCCTATCGTTATGACTTCTGATTTTGAAGCAAAAATAGACAAACTATTACAAGCTTCTGATAAAGCTCAGTCGGCTCTTGAAATTGCAGAATTAGCAGCACTTGCAAACAAAGACGAAGTTCGCCAATACATCATTGCAATATGTTCTGAATACAAAGCCCACAAAAACGAAATAGACAAAATGATAGGCGAATTTGCTTTTGGTTGGGATTTGGATAGAATATTTAAAATCGATAGAGATATTTTGAGAATTGCAATAGTTGAATTAGCTTTTATAAAAGATGCACCTCATAAAGTCGTTATTGATGAAGCTCTTGAGCTTGCAAAAAAATATTCTACAGATGATTCTCCATCTTTTATAAATGGAATTTTAGCTAGAGTAGTTGAAAAATATGTTTAATTTTTTTAAAAAAAAAGATAATATAAAACCTGAAAAAGACACCTTCAAAAACCAAGAAGGTGCTTTGGGTTTTTTGAAAAAAGCACTATCTAAAACTTCTTCATCTCTTTTAGATAATGTTATGAATGTTGTAAAAAATCAAATTCCTGATGAGTTTGAGCTTGAGGATATTGAAACAATGCTCATAAAAGCCGATATCGGCGTTGATTATGCGGTTGAAATAGTTGAAAAAATTAAATCCCAAAAAATCAAAACTTCAGAAATAAAAGATTTTTTGAAAAACGAATTTTTGAATGTTTTGTATTTAGATTGTGATAAAAAACTAAAATACGACAAAGACAAGCTTAATATTTATTTTGTTGTTGGTGTAAACGGTGCCGGAAAAACGACTTTGATTGGAAAACTGGCTAACCGTTTTAAACAACAAAACAACAAAGTTCTTCTTGTTGCAGGAGATACATTCAGGGCTGCCGCAGAAGAACAACTGGATGTTTGGTCAAAAAGAGCTAACGTCGATATAATTCGAGAAGACAAAGCCGACAGTGCGTCTTTAGTGTATCGAGCTATAGATAAAGCAAGAAGCGAAAACTACAACGTGATTATTATTGATAGTGCAGGCAGACTCCAAAATAAATTCAATTTAATTGAAGAATTGAAAAAAATCAAAAATGTAATATCTAAAAAAATCAATGATGACAATTTGGAAACAATGCTTGTTTTAGACGGAACTCAAGGACAAAACGGTCTATCTCAAGCAAACGTATTCAACGAAGCGGTTGATATAACTTCTCTTGCTATTACAAAATTGGATGGTTCATCTAAAGGCGGGATAGTTTTTGCAATAGCTAAAGAACTAAAGCTTCCAACAAAATTAATTGGTGTTGGAGAAAAAATCGAAGATATTGTTGATTTCGATGGTAGAGAATTTGTTGAAGCGATTTTTGGCTAAAAATAAAATTTTTTATGAAAAAACTTATTTTACATGATAAAACTTTTACGGTTTTTGTTTCAATATTTTATATATTGGGTATTTTTAGTGTTTTTTATAAAGTCGAAATTTTATTTGCGTTTATTAGTTTAGTATTGCTTTTGGTGTTGTTGTTTTCTGTAAAATACAAATCAAAAAGACTGATTTTTTTGTATTTTATATTCTTTTTGGGAGTTTTTCGTTGCGAATATTCAGTAAAAACAGATACAAATTTCAACAATTTTAATTGCAAAAATGCAAAAATTACAGGAAGAATTGTTAGTGCTAAAAATATTTCTTCAAAAAACGAAAAAGTGAAGTTTTTTCTAAAACCAACTTCAATTACAGCCTACAATCAAGAATTTAAAAACATAGATTCAAAGATTTTTGTTAGTTTGGATATAAACGATAACATCGAAAATAAAATCCAAATAGGAAATATTGTTGAATTAAAAGGAAAATTAACGACACCTATAAAAGCTTCTAATCCTTATCAATTCGATTACAAAAAATACCTGCAAAATCACGATAGTGGAAATATTTTGTATGGAAAAACCAAAGATACAAAACTTCTTTCTGTTCCAAAAATCGACAAAAACTACGAAGATAACTGGTATTATGTTTTAAATAAATTTGAAAAAACAAGAACAAATATCTTAAATCAGCACAAAAAAAACATAAAATCCCCGTATTTAGAAGTCTTGGGCGGGATAGTTTTTGGTGATGAAGCAGTTAACGTTGACGAGAATACAAAAGAAAATTTCAAAAATTCAGGTTTGTTGCATTTGCTTGCAGCTAGTGGATTGAATGTAGCTCTTATTTATGGGATTTGGTGGTGGTTTGCAAAATTAATCAGTTTTCCTTATACGTTATCTGTTGCAGTAGGTGCTATTTTTGTTGTTTTTTATACTTTTATGACCGGTTTTCCGCCTTCTATATTGAGAGCCGGTTTGATGCTATTATTTATTTTGTTTGGAAAAATAATCGACAAAACCGCAAATTCAGTAGCTTTGATTTTTTGGGTCGGGTTTTTGATTTTGCTGTTCAATCCAAAAATGCTTTTTGATGTAGG
>CAKURN010000068.1 GCA_934675695.1 uncultured Candidatus Melainabacteria bacterium
CTGTAGCTTTGTTTTCGCCATCAGTTTCTATTTGATAAATTAAATCAGAAATTTTTTGATGGAAGACAAATGCACTGATTAATTTTGCTTCATAATTTGAAAATGGCAATTTTGTGAAATTTTTGGCAATTTTTTCTCTTTCATTGTATGCCCTCATGACTTTTGCAGTCGTTGTTGCAAAAATATCTCTCATATTTTCCGGATGTTGTTTCCAAACACTAATGATTTTGTCTAGTTCATTTATTGCAAACATCAAATTATATGGAGGACAAACTGCAATAAAATAGTCGATATTATTTGCACCTGTTTCATATTGATTGTTTGCAAGAAACATTACACAATATGCACCCAGTGAAGTCCCAAAAGCAACTCTTGATAAGAAAGTGCGGTTGTATTTTTTAGACAAATCAGAAATAATATTATCAACCAAAAGATTGACGAGTTTTACATCGTCTTTGATATTTCCAACAGCATAACCTTTTTTGAGACTTTTTAAAAATTCCCACTGAAAATGGCTTCCTAAAATAATTACACTATAGCCATCGTCATAAAACATTTTAGCAAAATATGAATTATGGGAATTATCTACTCCTTCTACAACAGATGGAAATATTATTGCAACGGGAGAAGTTTTGTCTTTTTGCAAAACATATCGGTATTTATATTTGCTTCTATTGGGAGAAAACTCTATATAGTCGCATTTTATTTTTTTAGAAAAATTTCTATTCCAAATCGACATCTCATTCCAAAATTTCTTTTTACCATTGCCTTCTAAAAGAGCTGTTCTGATTGAATCCAAAACAGGGCTTTGGGGATTGTAATCATCTAAGAAAATATCTGCTATTAATTCTTCGTTTTTGTCCATTTTTACAAACAAATTGTCAGAAATTTTTCCTTTTACGTCTAATTTGCTTTTTGAATTGTCAACCAAATCAATCTCATCATAGTCGTTTTTTATTTTTTCTATGACATTTTTTCTATCGTAATTAGAAAGTTTTATGTATTTATCTATTGCATAAATTTGTTTTGCAATGTCATAAGTATCAACAAAATTTGATTCGACCATTTTGATTATAGGTTGGATATTTGTTGTTCTATTAATCAAAAGCCCCATTTTTATTGCAGCAGCAACGGGGGAAGCTATATATGTTGTAGGTGTTAACAAAAAATCTAAAATTCTACCAACCATATCTCTAGATGATATAGAAGAGACAAAAGGCAAAACGAGATAACTGCCGCATTTTACCTTGCATTTAGCTAAAGCCTGTTCCATATCTTCATTATATAATTCTAAATTAAATACTTTATTTGCAACATCAAACAACCCTGCAAGCCCAAATGTAGAATTTATGAGAAATCTTTTTGTTTCGTGTTTAACTGCATCAAAATCTTTTTGCAGCAAACAACTGACGAGTCTTTTTGGGTATTCTATATTAATATATGCATAATTCAAACAATCAATCACAACAGACGGGGCAATACTCGCCCAGACGATGTGGATTTTTTTGACGAAAATTTTGTTCAATTTTAAATTGAAATAAAAGACTTTTCTATTGAATTTTTCATATTTTGAATCATCAACAAAAAGGTCAGAAATAGATGGAAATTTTGTTTCTTCATTGATTTCTTTTGCGTAAGCTAAAACATTAAAAAATAATAAATTAAATAAAATAACTCCTGATATTAATTTTTTCAACGTAACCCTCATTTCTTTAAAAGTATTTTTGCTTAAACGTCTAAAAAAATGATTGCCGCATTAGCCATTTTTTTGTATTATTTTTAAAATTTTTATATTTTTGGTAAAATTAAAGAATGAAGAAGATACTAATTTCGGGATATGTTGGATTTGACAATTTCGGAGATGAAGCAATTTTTTATGCTTTAGCGTCGCATTTAAAAAAAACAAACAATATAGTTAGTGTTTTTAGTGGCAATCCCAAAAAAACTTCTGAAAATTTTGAAGTAAAAGCATATTATTTTAAAAATATAGCCCAAATAATAAAAGCAATATTTAATACCGATATCTTAATTTCAGGTGGCGGAAGCCTTTTACAAGACAAAACGAGCAGCTTTAGCCTTTATTATTATCTTTTTATTTTGGTTATAGCGAAGTTATTTTTTAAAAAAACCGTTATTTTTGCTCAAGGAATAGAACCGATGAAACAAAAAAATAACGAAATTTTGCTTAAACTCGTTTTAAAAACGTCTGATTTTATATCAGTCAGAGATAAAAACAGTCAACACTATCTAAAAAAACTGGGTATTGATTCGATTTTGCTATCTGATCCTGTTTATTCAATTTTACAAGAAACCAAAATTTCAGAAAAAAAAGAAGGGTTGATTGTTCAATTAAGAAAAACAAAAAACATTAATGAAGATTTTCTATCAAAATTAGCACTAGAAATAACAAAAAATTACAAAAATACAATCAAAATTCTACCTTTGCAAGAATCTTTAGATAAAGAAATATGTGAAAAATTTAAAGATATTTTAGCGAATTTTGGTGCAAGAACAGAAATAATTTCAAAGACTTCTATCAAAGAAATTATTGAAACAATAAATGCTTCAGAATATATGATTTCAACCAGACTCCATGGAGCAATTGTATCTAGTGCAGTGAAGACAAAAACATTTACATTAAATTACGATGAAAAATTAAAAACGCTATCTGAAGAATTAAATATCCAGAATATAAATTTAGACGATTTTAGTTTTGATGAATTAGAAAAAAAATTAAAAACTTTCTTTAATAATAGTGAAAACTTTAATCAATACAGAAAATTCAGCTGGGAAGAATTGGATTTGTTTTTGGCAAAAAATTAGGAGAAATAATGAAAAAAGAAAGCAGATATAAAGGCGACAAAAAATTAGATTTAATTTGCAATTTAGTAATAATTTTGTTTCATATAGTGAGATTTTTCTACAATTGTAAATGCATAAATTATCCAAAACAAAAAGTAATGTTTGCTCTCTGGCATGCACACCAATGCGGAGTGTTTTCTTGTAGTCAAATGAGAAAAACAGCGATTATGGTTTCAAACTCAAAAGATGGAGAAATAATTTCTCGAGCTGCAAATGCAATGGGTGTAGAAACAGTTAGAGGCTCACAAAATAGGGGTGGTGCGAAAGCAAGTTTAGAGCTTTTGAAAAAAATTACAGACGAAGACTACAACGGAGCAATCACCATAGATGGCCCAAAAGGCCCAAAAAGAGTGGTTAAAAAAGGAATTATTGAGCTTGCAAAAATGGCAAAAGTTCCAATCGTGCCTGCAATATGGTGGAGCAAAGACAAATCATTTTTAAAATTCAATTCTTGGGACGAGTTTAGATTTCCGCTTCTTGGAACAAAATTGGTTATGAAATTTGCTGATCCTATCGAAGTTCCTCAAGATTTAACAGAAGAAGAAACCGAACTTCTTAGACAAAAAATAGAAAATACGCTAAATGAACTTTATATTGATGTAAAAGAAAATTTCGACAAATACTATAAAACAGGTGAAAAAGTTAAGCTATAAATAATATTTTTGTAAAGTTTTTTAAACAATAGTTTATTTTTTAACAGTTTTTTGTTTCAGATATTTTAACTCAAGTGAAGCGAAGGGTTAAATATGATAAATTTTCAATCAAATTTCAGCAATGAAACATCAATGCCAAAAATCAAAAAACTATCTCCTATAGGAGTTTTGAGTTCAAAAATAAAATTAAACAGTGCAAAGAATGTTTTAAAAAACAATCCTGACACTTTTAATGATGTTGTTGATATTTCAGGGCGAAAAAGAATTATAAATAAAAACAAAACATTCACATCTACAATTAGAAATAGAAAAAATCTTATCGAATATTCAAAACAAACGAAAAAGGTTATACAAAAACAATCGAAAACACATCAGATGGAACAATCGTTGTTACAAAATACAAAAATAACGGCGATAAATTAGAAATTACATCAGTAAAAATGAGCAACTCTGGAAAATATAATTAAAATGCTGCAAAATGCAGCATTTTAATTTAATTATTCATATTTAATTCCTGCTTTTTTAAATCTCTCAAAAACTTCTTGCAGTCTTAATATTGGCTGAACAAGCGAAACTCTAAAATGGTCATCACTCATATCGCCAAAAGCACTACCAGGGGTCAACAATACGCCTGTTTTATCAAGAACATATTTGCAAAATTCCATAGAAGAACTAAATGTAGATGGAATTTTTATCCAAAAATACATAGTAGCATCACTTCTAGGTGCATAAAATCCTAAATCAGTAAAACCTTTTGCAACAATTTCACGTCGAGCGTCGTATTTGTCCATAATGCCTTTAACATAATCTATAGGCATTTTAAGTGCTTCTATACAAGCATCTTGAACGATTGTTGAAGTACCATAGTCAATATTTGATTTCATAGCGTACAAATTTGAAATAAATTCTTTATTTCCAACTGCAAAACCGCATCTCCAGCCTGCCATATTAAATGTTTTTGTAAAAGAATGAAATTCAATTGCGACGTCTTTTGCACCTTCTATAGAAAAAATAGAATAAGGACGATAATTTGAAAAACAAACTTCTCCGTATGCAAGATCAGATACCAAAAGAATATTATATTCACGGCAGAAATTTACAACATCAGCTAAAAAGCTTTTAGGTGCAACAGCACCTGTTGGATTGTTTGGGTAATTTATGAAAAACATTTTTGCTTTTTTTGCAACTTCTTCCGGAATATCATTCAAATCAATCAAAAATCTGTTTTCTTCTTTTAAATTTACAAAAAATGGTTTACCCCCTGCAATCAGTGTTCCACGACACAAAACAGGGTAGTAAGGGTCAGTAATAATGTTTATATCACCAGGGTTTGTATATGACATTGCAATATTTGCAAGCCCTTCTTTTTCACCAATCAAAGTTTGAACTTCTGTTTCCGGGTCAATATCAACAAAATATCTATTTTTCATCCATTCAGAAATTGCACGTCTGAGTTCTTTTTTCCCTCTGAAATTAGGATACCCATGGTTTATCGGGTTTTGGATAGCTTCCAGTGCAACTTTAACTACAGGGTCAGGAGTAGCACCATCAGGGTTTCCGATTGAAATATCTATAACATCAACCCCGTTTTTGATTGCTTGTTGCTTCATATCAGCTAATTGAGCAAAGATATATTTTGGCAAATTCAAAATTCTATCAGCAGGTTTTATATCTATTTTTGTCATTGTATTTTCCATTTTTTAATCCTTTTATCAAAACTATCTATACACAATAAAAGAGCCTTAGAAAATCTAAGGCTCTTTTTGATTTTTTTCTTACAAAACTAAGCCTCAGCAGGAGCTTCTGCTTGCGCGGCTGCTGCTTTTTCAGCTTCTAATTTTGCTTGTGCTTTTTTAGAAAGTTTTACTTTTTCAGATTTTTTGTAGTTTAATGTACCATCTTCATTAGCATTGTTAATAAGATACATTACTGTAGGTGTAGCTTGAGCACCTTGAGAAAGTCTTGTTTTTGCTCTTTCTACATTAAGTTTCATTTCTTTAGATTTTGGGTTGTAATAACCAAGTTCCTCGATAGGAGCACCTTCACGTTTTGAACGGCTGTCTATGGCAATTATACGATAGCTAGGGTTTTTCTTGTAGCCCAATCTTTTTAATCTGATTTTAACCACTTTGTTAAATTCCTTTTTTTGTACTGTCTTATCACTATCAAACAATAAACATAAATATTTTGCAAGCAAAATGTTAAAAAAATTTATAATTTCAAAAAAATATGATATATTAATAGCTATGATAAAAGAAATTACAAAAGAAATTTTAAACAACGAAAGAGTTTTTCTCGAGCAAATCGAAACAAGAGAGATTTTTGACGAGATTTACCAAGGACTTGCAAACGAAATAACAACAACAGCTTTTATTGTTGCACTAAAAACACTATCTTTGGAAAATGAAACACTAGAAGCTCTTATTGAAGCTAGTGTTGATGCTGTAAACAAGCCTAAACATTCTTTTTTGAATAATTTTCAAACAATAAATCTTAACCCGAATGAAAGATACTTCGATACATATTTTGCAGTTGATATAATAAATTCTGCAAACAACATAAATTCTATAAAATATTCTGTAGAAAACTTCAATAATAGCTATTTTAAAGAATTAAAAAACTACATAAATATCAATCCATATTCAGATAAAATTTTAGAAGAAATTGAAGAAAAAAAATTCAGCTATTTTTACTTAAATGAAAACGAAAAATACATAAAATACATAAGCGAAATCAGAAAAAATCTAAATTTTGAAAATGTTTTTGATTTGGCTGATTATTTTTTAAATCCTTTTTCAATAAAAAACCAAATGATTGGCGTAAATTCTATTGAAAATGTTCAAAAATTTGCAAATTTATCTTTGCTTTTAAATTACGATAACAGCCTTGTTGTTACTTCTTCAACCGGTTTGCCTTTTGCTGCTTTAGATGGCGAAAATACAATCGCTGAAGCTTGGAAAAACAAAATTTTCACTTACACATTGTCTTCAGAATTGCTTGATTTGCCTAAATATTCTATTGAAGAAATAAAAATCAATGACATAAAAGATACTTTTGAAATAACAAAAAATGTTTTCAAAAACAAGAAAAAAGATGTTTTTTTCTATACAATCGTTTTAAATTCAGCTTTAGCACTTTATATTTCTAAAAATGCAAGTTCTTTAGTTGATGGTATAAAATTAGCCGAAAATACGATAGAATCAGGTCTTGCAGAAGAAAAATTAACACAAATTACAGAATAAATTCAAACAAAAAGATGAAATTTAAAATTTTATAGTTCAAAATATAAATAAAGATGTTTTTTATAATAATATAATTTTGTGATGAAAAAATTTAAAATTTTAGCTTTAATAGTAGTATTTCTTGTTTCTTCTGCAATTGCAAAAACTCAGCAAGAAGAATACAAAAATGATGTTTTGTATTCTCAAGAATATTTCGATTATTTAATAGAATGTGCTTCTATTGCTGATTTTGAAATGAAAGAAGAAGCAAAAAAACAAAAAAAATCACAAGAAGAAATAAGTTTAGATGAAATTACACCCGAACAAGACGAAGTCGCACTAGATAAATCAGATACAGAGCCTTTTAAATTAAGAATTGAAAATAACGGAATAAACGCATACAAAGAATCAATTAAACAAGAAGACACGAAAACTACGATACAAATAAATAACAAATTCAGCATAATCCACGATACATACAAATTTAAAAACAAATACAACAGCAATGATTTTAGATTGAAAACCGGTGCTGAATACAATCTTTCAAAAAATATTATTTTAAGTTCCGGTCTTGAAACAAATTACAGAGGACAAAATCAA
>CAKURN010000069.1 GCA_934675695.1 uncultured Candidatus Melainabacteria bacterium
CTATACTGAGTATCGAACATAGGGTTTTGCCTTTATTGGTTTTTTACCCGGTTAATAGAAAAACGAGGATACAATATGACAATGAAGCTAGTTAAAACTTTGTTATTTGCTATTTGCGTTGCAATTATGCAAGTAAATGTCGCAGTTGCTACTCAAACAACACACCATGATACTAAAAAATTAATTGTAAAAACTGCTCACAAATTAGGCGTAGATCCTTATTTGGCTCTTAGTATCGCAAAAATTGAATCTAATTTTAATTCAAATGTAAAAAGTCCTGCAGGTGCAATAGGCTTGTACCAACTTACTCCATCAACTGCAAAAGTATTGGGAGTTAATCCTTATGTTGCAAGCGAAAACATCGAAGGCGGACTAAAGTACTACCAAATGTTGTACAAAAGATACGGTTCTCTTGATTTGGCATTAGCTGCATACAACGCAGGCCCCGGTAATGTCAACAAATACAATGGTGTTCCTCCGTTTAGTGCAACGAAGAATTTCATTCAAAACATCAAAAAAGAGTACGCAAGTTTTAAAGTTGATGATACAACAAAAGTTATTGTTTCTGATACATTGTAAAAACCGATTTTATAATCGGTTTTTTATTTTTAAAAAAGTACTTGATTATTTTTTTTTATGTTGTATTATAATTAAGCAAGCAATTTGCGGGAGTAATTCAGTGGTAGAATGCTTCCTTGCCAAGGAGGATGTCGCGAGTTCGAGCCTCGTCTCCCGCTCCATAAAGAGAGTCAGCAATGGCTCTCTTTCTTGTTATATAGACTTCGGCTCTATCGCCTCTTGCTTTGCACTATTTTATTTCTAAAATTCGTATTCACTCATTTAAGAACTAAAACATTTCTATTTCATAAAGAGAAGTTAGAATTGACTCATTTTTGTTATATAGATTTCAATTCTATCGCCTCTTGCTTTATATAAAAAATATTTCTATTTATTTTTTGGAACAACAAGAAAATCATTATCCCCTTCTTTTAAAAGCTTAGTTGGATCAAGCCAACTATTACCTACTGAATTAACGTATGTTTTTTCTTGTGATAAGCTTCCAATAAAATCCAGTGTAATATCTTCATGTTCTAGATCAGAAATAGGAACTCTATTGTCAATAGAACAAAAATATACATTCGTATCTGAAGAATTTGTTATTTGTTTTGCTAGATTATTCATATATTTAAAGAAATTATCTCTAATTTTTATTTTGGTATCATCTGTTGTTTTTGTGTCTTTGTAATTTGAATTTAATTCTATATTATCTACAATAAGAGCAGGTTTTTCATCTACATTTGCCATAAATATTCTTGACATACCAACGACTTCGTCTGTTTCATCATACAATTCTACAACATTGTAAGAAGTATTTAAAAGGTATGCAGGAGTTGCATCTCCATTAACCCCTGTTCCAATTGCAGTACAGCAGCTTGTTTTGTTGCCTACAAACAAATCTTCTTGGGGATTTCTATCCCACATTTTGATTGTCATTTTTTGTCCATCAAGTTCAAATTCTACATCTTCAATGTCTGGATTTAGCCATTGTTCGTAGTCTATATTATTTTCAATAAATGCATTTTTTGTTTTTGCGTTTGTTTTTCCATAAATATTAGTTTCATCATTAATAAAATCTGTAAAATTGCCCAAGACAGATTCTCTTACAACAGTAGACAATTCGCTATCTGCTGTTTTTGTACCTGACATTAACATTGCATTTTTTAATAGTATTCCATATATTTCTTTATCTGAGTAATTTTCTATATTTTTATATATATCAAGTATTTTTTCATTGATTTCTCTAATTTCAGGATTATTTTTTGTTCTTGAAATAAAATCTTCTGTTTTCATTTCAGATTCAAGATAATTAACTGCTTCTTGCAGTTCTTCTTCGCTCATAGTTCTCAATGATGTCACTTCTATCTGAGCGGTTTCTCTCATTGCTGCTTCTTGTGCCGTTGGTATATTTTCGCTATTTTTTAACAACAAATAAGAATATTCTTCATTTAATTTTATTTTGTCTTTTGGAATTTTTGACAATTCTTCTTTTGATATACCTGCAGATTTTAGTATTTCTTCTTGAATTTTTTGTTTAGCTGAAATCAAATCTACTTCGCCTTTTTCAGACATTTCATAGAGATTAGTTGTGTCAATTCCTGTTTTTTGATATATTTCAACAATTTGGCACAATTCTATTTTTTCTTTTGCGGTCAAATCTCTTGTTGTTTGTTCTTGTAAATTTTTTAGCTGAGTTTCGTTTAGTGGTTTTTTGTTTTTGTTTCTTTTTTCTATATAAGCTGTTTTTTCTTCTTCTGTGTATTGCGTTTTGCATTCTTTTGTAAGTTTAGACAAAAGTTCATAATTTTTATCAGATAAAGAATCCAAACCCATTAAAGCATGTGAAAATTTTGAAGTTCTTTTATCCATCATTTGGTTTAAAGTGTCGGTATCAATATATTTTAAGGCTCTTAGAATTTGCCCTATATGGTTAGAGAAAAATTCAGTTATCTGTTTTTGTTGGTTATTTAATTCTTCATTAGACAATTCAGGATATTTTCCATCAATTTTAGTCGTAAAAGATATATCAATATTGCTCAAATACTGATTAGGGGTGTTCATTGCCAATTTGAATGTAGATGAGGACAATTTTTTGATAGATTCAACTAAATCATTTTCTTCCAGTCCGCTTTCTAATAGAGATTTTCTCGTTGCAAATGTCATATCAGAAGGTTCTAGAATAGATAGAAGTTGTTGCTGGTATTTTCCTTGAGTAGCGTTTTCGATTTTTTTACTACAAGTATCAGAATTTAAAAAATCACGCATAGCATTAGGTGTAGAATTAATTTCTTCCATTAATTTGTTGTATTCATCGGGGTTTCTTCCTGATTCTATTGCTTTTTTAACTTTGACACCATTTTTCAACAACTCAACAGTTCTTGTATATATTTCATTATCATTATACATAACAACTGATTTTGCACTAAAAGGGTCAAGCCCCTTTTTTGATAGCTCTATCAAATGATTTCTAGCACTATCTGGATATTTTACAAATTCTTTTGCAACCATTGGCGATAGACCGTTTTCTATGTAATAATCGTACTGTTTTTTATCTCTTTCGTCTAAATTTGTAATTTGGTAAGAATCTTTTTCAGACAATCCGCTGTTAAGTAAATTTTTGTATGTTGAAATTTGTTCTTCGTTAAATTTTGATATTTTGCGAGCTACAAACGTATCCATTCCTGATGAAAGAAGACTTTGATATCTGGAATATCTAGCTTCATCGTATCTTGCAATTTCTAACGCACCAAAGCTAGTGTCTCCGGTTGAAATTGCCTTTTCATATCTTTCGTATTTTTTATCATCCAATTTTGCAACATTCCAAGCTTCATAGCAATCGTTTCCATCTTCTATTAAATCAATGCAGCGTTGATATTGTGTACTGTTGCATTTTTTAATAATATCTAAAGACAAGAAATCTTCCATACCCATATCATGTAGAGTTTTGAATTTTTCAAATCCATCTTTATCTAATTTTAAAACTTCTTTTAGATTGCTTGTATCGCTACCTTTATCTAACAATTTTGTAAAATATTCGTATTCTTCGTCGCTTAATTCGCCCAATTTTAACAATTCATCACTTATTTCACCTTCTTCATCAATGATTTGTAATACTGTATTTAATCTTTCATTGGGCAATTTTGCAAATTTGCTTGCATCTTTTGCTTCCATTATATTGTTTTGTATTAAAAGAATAGCTTTTTTGTATTCTTCTTCTGTTAAATCATAAAAATAATCGAAGCTTTTACTATCTACATTCATTTTTGATAGTTCATTTTTTCTTTGATTTTTAATTTCAGAAGAAGTGTTTAAAGTATTATTTATCCCTCCCATAATCTCACTAGAATTGCTTCTATTTCCTGAAGTTTCTAAAAATCCCACTGCTTCTTCATTTGTGCTTAATTGAGTATTGATGCTAGCTTCATTGTTTCCATTGCTTAAAACAACTTCACTTCCATCGTTTACAACAACTTCACTTTGCGTTGGATATTGAATTCTTTCTGTATAACTTCTTCGTCCTAAAAATACTTCATTATCGAGCCAATCTATTTGATGCATACTTACACCAGCTTGATTTGTTTGGTAATCAAACCCATTTTCACTAGTTGTATTGCTTGTCAAATTGTATCTAAATCTTATTGTTCTTGCGTTGTTTGTAGAATTTCCACTCGTCGAATCGACGACTAGATCTTCTTTATTATCCATATATTTTAAAATTTCTTTTGCATTAAAATCTCTTGCAATTACATTTCCGTTTTCGTCTTGGTATTCTGTGTATTTTAGCCCTGTTTCTTCAGATTTTCTTTTTATAACTTTGCTTGTATTTTCAGGTGCAGCAGGACCAGAAGCTAGTTGTATCGCTTCAAAACCAATACCTGCAATAGAACCGGTGATTGCACCTGATAGAGTATTTTCAAAAGAAGCATTAAGCCAGTCTTTGAAATTTATTTCTTCTCCGTCTGCTGTAAGTAGATAGCTTGCTCCTCCGCCGACAAAAGTAGCACCGGCACCGGCAGCCCCGCCCGTTATACCACTTGTAAATAGTCTTGTAGCTATTTGGGTTTTACTAGATGCATTTACGGCTAAATTGCTAAGACCCGCACCTAGTGTTGATTGCATACCAAAAGCTGCCCCACCTGCAGCAAGCGAAGCTGCTGTTGAAATAGCTATAGTCTTATTGAATCCTTCTAATGATAAATCTGAATTGTTTGAAATAATACTGTAGTACTTGTTTGCTTTTTCAAGGGCTTCATCATACCCATCATCGCCTTCTTTTAAAGAACCACTCGTAATTAGTTCATAGGCGGTTTTGTCTTCTTGCGTTAGAGTTATGTCATCAAGTCTGGTTGCAATGCCCTCTATTAGATAGTTGCCGCTTGTTGTTCCAACACCTAGTTCTAATGATATTGCTTCTGTGGTTAAAATGTTGCTTGCTGCTTGGTTTACGACTTTGCTTGAGATTGCATTGGTTAGCCCTTTTGCAGTGCCTAGAGTTGCTGTTTGAACGGCGGAACTCATAATACCTGTCGCTAAATCTTGTGCAAATTCAATCCCGCTGTAGCCATCTTTTTCAGTTAAACCGTCAATTGCTTGTGGAAGCATATACGCTGTTGTGCCTGCTCCAACACAGATTGCACCTGCTGCAAGCCACGAAATACCACCTGTAAAAATGCCGCTTGTAATAAGTCCTGTGATTGCAAGAGCGGAACTTACTCCAGAAATTGTGTCAACGACTTGTTTTTGACCTTTTTGGTATTTTGATGCTGTGTTTAAAAATTCAGATTTTGAAAAATCGACACTTCCATCAGTTAGAGAAGTTAGTTCTTCTTCGTTTAGTTTGTTTCCTGTAATGCCTTCATATACTTCATCTAGCGATACTTTGCCACTTTTTACTTTTTCAATTTGTTCTTTGTAGAAGTCGATTTCTTTTTGAAGTTTGTTTGAACTTGCACCTATTCCAAAAAGATTCTTAAAACCGTCCCAAAGCCCTGCAATTACGCCATTGTTTTCTTTTGCGGCTTTTAAATCGTTTTCTTGTGAGGAAATAAGATTTTCTAAAACAGAAATTAGGGCATTGCTTGTGCTTTCATCGAGTTGGGAAGAAAAAGAAACATTTTCACTCACTTCTTCAGTCGTTGTTTTTGTGCTTGAAACTTCTTCAGTGTCTTCATTTTGCCCAAGTTGAGAAATTGCATCAAGAATTTCAGTATCACCTTCAATTCCATATGCATCAGAAAGTGCTTGTGCGAAATCGGTTGCATTGATTGTTCCATTTTCACTCAAAGATTGCGAAAATAGTGAAGATAGCTCATCTTCGCTCACTTCTATGTTATTTTCTTGTAATTTTTTAACCAAACTCCCGAAAGAGGCGGGTTTAATACTGTCACAAGTCATATTTGCCTAAATCAATTTTGTCCAATATTACAAGAACAAAATCGACATCGTTAGCGTGAAACTTTAGAATTTTAAAGGTTTTTAGTAATTTTTGTTACAAAAGTTAATTTTATTTTATTTATTCAATTCGTTATATTTTTCTAGTATTTTTTTTGCTTGTTTTGTTTTGTTCAGTTCTTTATAGCACAAAGCCAAATTGTAATATGCGTCTTTATTTTTGGGTTCTAATTCGAGTGATTTTATCAAGTTTTTTTTGGCAGCTTTGTAGTTTTTCAGTTTTATTTGGCTATAAGCAAGATTGTAGTATATTGCCGGGTTTGTTTTATTGTTTTCAAGTGCCAGTTCATAGTTGTTTTGTGCTAAAATATATGAACCTTTTTGTGAAAAAATATTACCCAGATTGTAATATGCTTTGTAAAAATTTGGTTCTTTGTCGAGTGCTTTGTTTAGATTTTGTATAGCTAAATTCACATCGTTATTTTCAAGTGCCAAATTTGACAAAACGAGGTAAATTTCTTCATTTTTTTCGTCTATCGGAAGACTATTGAGCAATTTTTCGGCTTCTGCATAGTTTTTTGTTGCATACAATGCTAATGCCTGCTGTTTTGTGTTTGAATCTTGTGCAAAAGCGGCATTTGTATATAAAAGCAAAAAAGTTACACATAAAATTTGAAAAAATCTCAAAATCACCTCATAATTTTAAAATCCAATAAACATAATACAATAAAATGTAAATATTGTCTTTAAAAAATATTATTTTTATTTTATTATATGAATACAAAACATTAAAATCGATAATTATGGTCTTAGAAATATAATGAACAATACTTTGCAGTCAAGAAATTACTCATATAGAACGCCTATGCAACAACAATACAGACGTGTAAAACGCAGACGCCCAAAGAAAAATAATGGTTTTTTTAAATACTTCATTTTCTTTGTTTTATTGTTTAGTGCCGTTGTATATCTTCTCAAATCTGATTTTTTGTCCAATTTTGGTGCTACAGAAGAAGTAAAAAAACACAACGCTCTTGATTTTAATTTCAACTTTTCACCAAGAAGACAAAATATTCTGTTAATGGGTGTAGATGCGTCTGAAAACCCCGCCACTCCCTTTAGAGGTACTCGTTCAGATACGATGTTGCTTGTTAGTATTGCTCCATATGGCAAAAATATCAACGTAATTTCTATTCCTAGAGATTCAAAAGTTTACATAGCGGGCAAAAGCAAAGCTGACAAAATAACCCACGC
>CAKURN010000070.1 GCA_934675695.1 uncultured Candidatus Melainabacteria bacterium
GACAATCACAGTACTAGAGTCTTTAGGGTATAATAAAAACGAATACACAAAAGCACTGGACACTGCAATCGCTCAAATGAAAAAAGACAACGCAGAAGAACTTTTAAAAGAAGTTTTAAAAATACTATCGATTTTTTAAAAAGGATAAAAATATGAGATTGGAAGAATTAGTTAAAAAATTTAAAAAAGACAAAAAAGAATTAAAAGTTCTTTTTGCTTCAGCAGAAGTTGCACCTTATTCAAAAGTAGGCGGACTAGCCGATGTTGTTGGAGAATTGCCTATTTATTTAGATAAACAAAATGTAGAATGTGCGATTTTTACACCGCTTTATGGTTGTATTGATGTTAATAAACACAATATTGTAGAACTTGAAAATTCAAATTTGAAAATAAATATGGGACATAGCGAACATATATTCAAATTGTTTATGACAACAATCCCAAACACAAAAGTAAATGTGTTTTTCGTTGCAAATCCAAAGTATTTTTCTTGTTTTAATGTTGTTTATCCAAAATGGTGCGATGAAATGTATGAAATGCAAAGATACGTTTCTTTTTCATTAGCAACATTAGAATATGCAAAATTATTAGGTTTTAAACCGGATATAATCCACAGCAACGACTGGCATACAGCAATGCTTCCAATTTATTTAAAAACAAATTACAAATACGATGAATTTTATAAAGACACAAAAACAATATTTACTATCCACAATTTGGCTTATCAAGGCGAATGTGATAAAGCAATAATTGATTTTGCAAATATGAGATGGGATAACGTCTGGAATGACCAATGTATAGAGCATTATGGCAGAGTAAATTGGCTAAAAGGAGCTTTGTATTGTGCAGATAAAATTACAACCGTATCTCCCAGATATGCCCAAGAAATACTAGGTTCAGATTTTGGCGAAGGCATGGACTATACTTTGCGTGGTCAAACCTACAAATTATGCGGTATTTTAAATGGTACAAAATACGACAAAAAAGCATTCAATTTAAAAGAAATACCAAAATTTAAAGAAGAAATGCAAAAAATGTTCGGTTTACCGATTAATCCTAATCGTCCGCTTATTGCAATGGTTTCTAGACTTGTTTACCAAAAAGGGCTGGATTTGATTGATTTTTGCAAATTTGATTTAATGCAGCAGCCTGCAGACTTTGTATTTTTGGGAACAGGAGATGAAGGATACCAAAATATGCTGATTTGGTCTTCTAACAATTCTTCTAATATTAGAGCTTGGATTGATTTTAAATCAGATTTGTCAGAAAAAATATACAAAGCATCTGACATGTTTTTAATGCCTAGTTTGTTTGAACCTTGTGGAATATCACAAATGATAGCAATGAAATACGGCTCAGTTCCGATTGTTCGTGCAGTTGGAGGATTGGATGACACTATTTGTGCTTATCCAAACCCAAAGGCAACAGGATTTAAGTTTTTGGGTTACGACGCTCAATCAATGCTAAATGAAATCAAAAATGCAATTTGGACATATTATGATAGAAAAGACGACTTCAAAAATATGATAAAAAATTGTATAGAAACAAAATTCACTTGGGAAGAAACGGCACAGAAATACAAGTTTTTGTATTTAGATGTTTTAAATAGAAAAAATTTCTAATTCATAAATAAGCACCTATTTGATAGGTGCTTCTATTTTCCATAAACACATATCTTGTTCAATATTAAAGTAACAAGTGTATTTGTTTAGATTTTCTTTATTCATTTCAAAAAGCAATGTAAAAATAACAGCATTTTTGTCGTTTTTTAAAATTTCGTCTGTAAAATCTTTTATAGATGTTTTCTTTGTATCTATAATTTTATAGTTTACGTCGTTTCTTGTTTCAATGAAATTGAATTTCTTTGTGTCTTTTGTATATGTAAAATTTCTAACTATTGCATAAACATTTTTGTTTTTATTTTGGTCTTTATATTGATTTGAAATATTGAATGGAATTAAATCAAGCCCTTTGTTTTTGTTGTTTTTCTTCACTGTTGCGTAATTTTGGATTAACAAAATCCAAATGAAAAATATTACAATGTGTTTTTTGTTTGATTGAAAAAACAAACATATATTAATCAAAACCAAAGGCAATAAAAATATCATATATCTTTCTGTCAAGATTGGTTTGTATTGAGAAATTAAAATCGATAATATCAAAACGCAAAAAATCGAATAAAAAGAATAAATTGAAAATAATTTGTATTTGTAGTTTTCGTTTAAACAATTTTTTACAAAATAAAAAACATACAAAACAAATGAAATAAATCCCCCAAAAACGAAATACAAAGAAGATTTTGCCATTTCAAAACCGACAGGTTTTATCCATTGATTGAATGTTTCATCGAGTAAACCTTTGTTTAAAGCTACTTTTAAAAAATAAGGCATAAATATTAAAAGAGGAATTAAATGCAAAACTATAAAATAAAGTAATTTTTTGTTTTCATGGTTTTTTAATAAAACAACCGTTGCAAAAATTAAATTCGCAAACAAAAACAAAATCTCAAAATAATGCAAATTAAAAGCAATAGTTGCAAAAAAGAAATAAAATACAAAATACTTCGTTTTGTTTGTATTTATTATTTTAAACAAAAAATACACCAATAACACCGTCAAAAATGCTTGCAAGACATAACTTCTTATTTCTAATGCTCTAAAAACAAAATGAATGTTTATAGAAATCAAAAACAAAAACATATTTGCGATTTTTGTATTAAATTCTTTTTTTGCAATATTCCAACTAAAATACAAAAACAAACAAGAAATAAAAAGGGCAAGACCTTTTGCAAAATAAATATTAAAAGGTAATATCAAAAAATAAATTTTATACAAAAAATACAAAAACCAAGGATTTCCGGGGTCTTTAAATATCATAGAAAAAGAAGCATTGGGATTTGATAAATCTAGCGTATAATAATCATCATACATCAATAATGTGTCGAAAAACCCGTTTAAACGAAGAACAACGCCCAAAATAAAGATAAATACAAAAACATAAAGTTCTTTTATTTTAATATGTTTATATTTAAAACATAAAAACAAAGCAATAGAAAACACCAAATACGAAATCAAATACCAAAAATGCCCACTAAACAAACTCAACAAAAAAACACAAAAAGTATTGAAGTTTGAATTGTAGTTGATTAATGATTGAGAAGAAAACATATTGTTTGGAATTTTGTAGTTTGTGTAAATTTCGCAAACATTGTTTTTACAGACTTTTGTTTTACTTTTTTCAAAAGAAGAAAAGTCTTTGTAGTATTTTGGTTTAATTCCATTATAAAAAAATACACTTTTTACTTCTGAATCGTTTTTTGATAATATTTCTATATTTTTTATAGGAATATTTGTGTCAAAAAAGAGCATATTTCTTACTTTTAAAAATTCTCTTGCTTCGCCGTTTATATTTAAAATCGGCTTAATAGAAGAATTTTCAGTGTTTAGTTCAATCAAAACTTCAAAATTATTGAATAAAGGTTTGTATATTTTTAAAACACTTTTGTTATGAGAAAAAAACTGAAAAACAAACAATAAAAGCGAAATCAAAAAAAGAAAAATTATAGGAATTGTTTTGTTTTTTAACATAAAAATATTATATATTAAATTACCGGATTAGGAAAATTTCAAGACAAGGCGTAGTACCATTGGGTAATTTTTTTAAAATTTTGTTACATTTTTTAATTCTTGTTGTAGTATAGAACTATGCTCGATTTTTTAATGCCGAAAAATAGAATATTGTATTACGATGTACAAGAGCTTCCAATCGAAACTTTTGAGATTTTAGGTATAAGCCAAATCAATCCTTATTGCAAAATAAAATCTGAAAAAGAATCTTTTATAACAGTCGTTGTTGTTGCAAATGATTCAAGAGATTACGATGAAAAAGAAGCAATGGTTTTGAGTTCATACTTTACAGTAAAAAGATGTCCAAGATGCAAAAGCATCTCTCTTATCCCGACAAAAATCAGAATAAATCGCTCGCCTGAATATTTAAGAAACGAAGAAAAAATTGCGTTTGGCGATTATTTTAATTCAAGATACAATTTTCCAACATCAATAGATGCATATTGTAACAACTGTTCGTCTTGTTTTGAATATTTAGTAAAAAATAAAGAATTGTGGATAAAAGAAGCAAGACGTCTAAAAGAAAAAGACATAGTAGGAAATGAATGGGATAAATACAGAATTGATTAAAAAACCGCTTAATTTAAGCGGTTTTAATTTTATTTTTCGTCATCTGCTTTGTTATATGTAACAAATGAAGGTGGTTTAATTACTGTTCTTGCAAGTAATTCACCCTTTTTGTTATAGCTTGTTAAAATAACCATAGACAATTCATCATCAAACTCTACACTATTACAACCTTTGCAGTTTTTTTCAAAAGTATATGCAAGTTCTTTTTTGTTGTAGGGATTAACTTCTACTTTATTTAATTCGTCTGTGATTTTTTGTGCAACTTCTGATGATTTTATGTTTTTGTTTTGAGCAAATTCTTCTAAAATTTTTGAAGCAAAAACCGCATTATCGACTTTTATTTTAGCTGCCATCATAACTTCTTGTTTGTGCCACAAGCGAGGAGAATAATATATTCCCACACAAACCAATACAATCATCACAACACTAAGTTCTATTGCTGCAAGTTTTTTTATTTTACATGATTTTAGAGCTTCTTTTAAATTCATTTTACCCTCATCTATCTTTCAATTACTAAAAACGATTTAACACATCTTTGGTGTTTTCCCATTGAACCGATTGAAAAGTTTTTGCTCGTCAAAGCAGTAGATAAACCGCCATCAAACGCCATTGCTTTTTTGAGTTTCAATTTTTCTGTCAAATAAGTTCTCATTTCAATCGCATCAACTTTATGTTCTTTTGAAAAAATTACAATGTAAAGTTTTTTTCCTTTCAAACCGATTGCGGTTCTTTCACGTCTTTTTAATATGTCAACACTTTGTGATTTTACTATATCATCTTCATACACTACAAACCCCTCATTAACTAAATCCATTGTTGGATTAATCATTGGACCGGCCTGCAAAGAGTGTTTAATATGATAGCCTTTTTTTATATCGTCTGTATGATATGCAATATCAAATTTCAATTTTCCTCTTTTGTTTTCTAGGACTCTAAATTCGCTTCTAGAAAGGACTTTTTCTAATCTATTTTGTTTTTTTAAACTAGAAATCAACTGAACATTATCCATAACATCAGAAACAACATCGCCATCAATCGTTACATAAGAAACGCTTTTGCCGTTTTTTACATCAAAAAAACCACCATTAACAACAAGCTCGTAGCAATTGTCTTCGTATAGTTTTTTTGGAGTCATAACTTTTTTTGTCATAACGGGTTTAATTTTGTTTCCGTATTTTTTTGTATTTATTTCAAAAACATACACGCCATCTTGTCTATCTGTGTATTTAATCATTTCTTTTGCAAATGTTGGAAAAGAAAAACAAAATACAAAAAACATTAAAAGTATCTTTTTCATTACAAATCCTTTACTTTTTTAATTATAAAAATCGAAATTATGAACAATACAATCGGTAAAACTGCACAAATAAATGGAGGCAAGACCGCCTTTTGTGCCAATAAATCAAAAAACGGCAAAGTAATATAATAGCCAAAAATCATACCTACAGCAATTGTAAAACCAATCAATCTCTGTGAACGAGGTGGAGCAAAACCTAACAAACAGCCGATTATTGCAAACAAAATACAAGTCAAAGGGTGCAAGTATCTTTGGTACAATTTTGCTTTAAAATACCTATATTCATCAGAAAAATTCGCTTTTTTAAGCAATTTTGCATATTTTGAAATTTGGTGATTTGTAAAAACTCTCTCTTTTCTGGTTGTATTAAGCATTAAATTGTAAACTTCTTGAGCTTGGTTTGAATCAGTTAGAATTTTGTATTCCGGAAGTTTTTCGACATTGTGGTAAATTCCATCTTCATCAATATCATATCTTGTTGCATCTTTTATGTACCAAGCATCATTTTTAGGATATGCAATAGGAGCAAAAATAATGCTTTTAAAAGTCGTTACATCTGAGTATTTTTCATTAGAAAAATTCATCACAATAATGTCATACAAAACCCCGGGAGCGAAATTTGAAACAATTATGTTCTGTTTTGGCGTTTTATCTTTGTTTTCTAATATATAAACAAAGTGGCTTCCGCCTCCTCTTGATTCACCCAGTTTGTTACTTGCAATTGGAACGAGTTTATCATTTACGATATAACAAAATGCCGACAAAACCACCCCAAAACAAATAACAGGAAGCATAATTCTGTTAAAAGAAATTCCAATACCTCTTAATATTGCTAATTCAGAGTTTTTTGACAATCTATCAAACGTAAAAATAGAACCCAAAAGAATACCAACCGGAATTGCTTTTGCAAGCACTTTTGGAATTTCTAAAATCAACAATTTGAAACCGATTAATACTGTAACTTCGTGGTTTAAGACTTTTTTAATTACTTTAAACAATGTCTCAGGAGCTATCCAAACAATAATAAACAACACCAAACAAACTAATGTCGCACCAAAAACCTGCGAAAGTACAAATTTATCTAAAAGTGATAATTTGAAATTTTTTATATTATAAAAGATATGTTTAATTTTTTCCATAAAATACCAACTTATAGAACAAAGTCTTCGCCAAGATAATGTTTTTTTGCAACAGGGTCAACAGCAACATCTGTACTTTTTCCTGAAATTTTTATACGACCGTCAAAAATTACATTCGCTCTATCTGTAATAGATAGTGTAGCTTTTGGGTTGTGGTCCGTGATTAATATTCCTATATTTTTTTCTTTTGCTAATTTATAGATATTGTCTTTAATTTCTCCGATTGCAATAGGGTCAATCCCTGTAAAAGGCTCATCAAGAAGTATAAAAGATGGTGTCGCTGCAAGAGCTCTTGCGATTTCTACCCTTCTTCTTTCACCACCTGAAAGTGCAACTGAAGAAGCAAATCTCAATTTTTTAACACCAAATTCTGTAAGCAAGCTTTCCAAAAGTTCGTCTTTTTGCTGTTGGTTCAATTTGTCATTCATTTCTAAAACGAGTTTTAGATTGTCTTCTACATTTAATTTTCTAAAAATAGAAGTTTCTTGTGGCAAATACCCAACTCCCAACCTTGCAC
>CAKURN010000071.1 GCA_934675695.1 uncultured Candidatus Melainabacteria bacterium
TCTATAATTTCATCTAATGTTCCCCATTGGCTCTTTTTGCCTGTAGTTTCGGGTCTTAGCCAGATATCTATGTTTTCTTTTTTTAATGTATCAAAAATCTCATTATGAACTTCAATCAGTTTTTTTGTAACGTCTTTTGATTCATCTTTCAAATAAAATGCAGCATGATATGTAATAGAATATGCACCCAAAACACTGCCTGCTCTAGCTGTATCAAGCACTCTTTTTATGCTTGCTTGCAATTTTTCTTCTTCTTTTGCATTCAAATTAATATAATATGGCCCATGGTGAGTGATTAGTTTGTTATTGCGGTTTAATATGTAGTCTTTTGTTTTTTCGCTATAGCGAACCCCATGGACAAATTCGACTTCTAATCCGTCTAAATTCATCTCGTCTAATTTTAAAAAAGCATTTGAGTAGTCTTTTGCATTTGACGGTATTCCTGCTGTTAAAAAATTCAATTTTTCAGGTTTTATTTTCATTTTAAAATTTCTCCAACTAAAGGTTTAAATGTATTATAAAAATCTTCGACAACAAACACTCCCCAAGTGCCGATTTGGACAACATCTAAAGAAATATATCCCAAAGGAGCTGCAATTAAGATTTCTTTTTTAGAAGCTTTTACAATTTCACCAAATGGGCGATTGTGTTTTTTTGAAATTTTATGAGCTTTAATGATTTTCATCTCAGCCCCTCTAAAATAACAATATGCACTATAAAAAGGGTTACACGCTCTAATCAACGAATCAATTTCATCTATACTATAACTCCAATTTATTTTAAAATAACCATTTACAACAGGGGCTTTTTTGTGTTTTGTTGTTTTGTTTTGAGGGATTTTTTCTATTTTTTTGTTTTCTTCAATGTTTTTTAATGTTTCTAAAAGTGCATCAGATATCATAAAATTCGTTTTATTAAACAAAGTTCCCATAGTTTCAAACGGTGTTGTTTCAAAACTTTTTTGATAAATAATATCTCCTGTGTCAAAATTTTCGTCCATAAAATGGAGAGTTATTCCTGTTCTTTTTTCATTGTTTTTTATTATATGAAAATAAGGCATACCCCCTCTATAATCAGGCAACAAAGAGGGGTGACAGTTTATAAAACCTTTCTTTGTTGTTTTTAAAAATTCCAAAGACAATTTTACACTATATGAACAAACAACCCCAATATCCGCATTTAGCGATTTTATTTTTTCTATAAATTTTTCTTCGTTTGGAGAATTTTCAAATTCAAGAAAATTAAGTTTTTTTTCTAGCGTAAAATTTTTGAATGCATGATAAGAAAGATTGTCTTTTAAAGGTGGCACTACACCAACAATATTAAAATTGTTTTTAATTAAATTATCTAAACAAACAATCGCCATATCCGGCGTACCAACGAAAATTATTTTTAATTTTTCCATTTTTAATCTTTCCATAAATCTTTGTTCAATATTGCCAAAAACGGAATAATTTCTAAACGCCCAATCAGCATCAACAATATCAAAATCCATTTTGTAATTACGCTCAATCCATCTAAATTGCCCATAGGACCTATCATTCCATACCCAGGGCCAATATTACCCAGAGCAGCTGCAGAAGAAGATAGAGCTATCGTTGTGTTGTTTTCTATCCAAACAATCAAAAAAGCCCCTATTGCAAAAATTACTATATAAAAAATAATAAATGCTATCATTTGAGAAATTATATCTCTAGACAAAGAAGCCCCCTCTAATGCGATAGGATAAACAGCTGAAGGGTGAATAATTTTGTTTAATTCTCTTTTTAAATATTTTGCAATAAAAACAAGACGAATAATTTTTACGCCGCCAGATGTCGATGTTGCACAACCGCCGGTGAAAAATGCCAAAAACAAAATAACTTTACTCGTTGCGTCCCATTTTACATAATCGTCTACAGCAAAACCTGTTGATGTCATTGTTGCAACAACTTCAAAAAACGAATTTAAAAAAGCAGTGTTTGCTTTGTAATTTGAATTTACAATCAAACTTATTGCAAGCAAAGTGCCAATAAATATCACTATCCCCAAATACGCCCTAAATTCTTCGCTTTTGAATATTGGTTTGTTAGTTTTTGTTTTTAAACTTCTATAAATAAGTAAATAATTAATCCCTGCAATAAACATAAAAACAAGAACCACTATTGCAATTTTTGGGTCGTTAAATTCTTTTATACTGTCAGGCAAAGAAGAAAAACCGCCTGTTGAAATAGTAGACAAAGAAGTAATGATTGCACTATATGTATCAACATTTAAAAATTTTAAAACGATTGTTTCAATAATTGTATAAGTAAGATAAATCCCCCAAAGCCAAGAGGCAGTGTATCTGATTCTTGGTGTCGCTTTGTCTTCGGTTGGAGCGGGAACTTCTGCAAAAAACATTTGACGACCGGCGACAGCAATTTTTGGCAAAACTGCAATAAATAACACCACTATTCCCATTCCGCCAAACCACTGAGTCAAAGAACGAAAGAAAAACAGAGTCTTTGGATATAAAGAAAAATCTGTAATAATAGTGCCACCTGTTGTCGTTGTTCCGCTCATAGCTTCAAAACAAGCATTTGTTATCGAAAAATCATAAAACAAATAAGGAATAGTACACATTAGTGCAAACAAAACCCAAGCAAAAAACACTGTCGTTAATGATTCTGATTTTTTTATTGTATCAATTTCTTTTTGGTTTGCTTTTTTAAATGAAAACAATCTTCCGATAACCAAAGCAACAATCGAAGCAACGAGAAACGGTGTAATTTCGTTGTATTCTTTTAAAAACAAAGCCGCTATAACAGGAATAACAAACATTACGCTTATATAGTTAGAAATCATTGCTAATATATTAAAAATCAAATTGTATCGCATTATTTAAAAAATTCCTTAATCGCTGCGACATCGTTCGTTTTGGTGAAAATCAAAAGAATATCATTCGGGCGAATTTGGGTTTGACCTTTTGGAATAATTACTTTTGAGCCACGTCTAACTATTGCTATTACACCATTTACAGGCATTTTTATTTCCAGTAGTTGTTTTTGAGTAAAATTGTTGTTGAGTTGAATTTCTACAATTTCACCTTGCCCTCTTTCAACTGTTGCAATAATCCCCGCACGTGTTTCTATGATTCTGTTTTTGATTTCATTAACACAAGCTTCCCTTTGAGAAATCGCAACATCAACCCCTACTCTTTCAAACAAACTTGCGGTTGTTCCTTGTGAAACCCTTGTTATTACTTTTTTTGCACCTAGTTGCTTAGATAATAGAGAGCAAAGAAGATTTTTTTCATCATTGTTTGTAATTGCAACAACGACGTCTGATTTTCCTATTTCTTCTTCTTCCAAAAGCTCCAAACACGTTCCGGAACCGTTCAAAATGAGCGTTTTTTTGAGATTTAAAGACAATTCTTCACATCTATCGTAATTGCTTTCGATTAGTTTTAAATTTTCAGAAGTTTTTTCTAAAGCACTTGCAAGTTCAAACCCTACAGTACCGCCGCCTATGATTGCAACTTTTTTTACTTGTCTTTGAGATTTGAACAATTCACCTGCTACAATATCCAATCCGACAGGAGTACCCATCAAAATCGCTTTGTCATTGAGCATAAATTCGCTATTTCCGTTAGGGATAAACAGTTCATCATTTCTTACAATCCCTACAACCAAAACTTCTGAATTAAAATAGTAATCTTTCAATTTTTTGCCCAAAAGTTCTGAATCTTCTTGTATTCTATATTCCAAAAGTCTTGCACGCCCATGAGCAAAATTTTCAACATCGACTGCTTCAGGCACTGTGATTATTTGAAAAATTTCTTGCACAAGGAATTTTTGAGGCCAAATGATATTTTCTATATTTTGAACGTAACTGTTTTTGGATTCGTCTTTTAGAGAATTTAAAGATTCCATAGATTCTTTTTTTGAAACGAAACATATCGTTTGACAAGCTAAAGAAATCTGTTTAATCATAAAACAAGCAAGAATATTCGCCTCGTCATCATTTGAACAAGCAATAAATACGTCACAATTTGAGATTTGACTGTCTTTTAAAAGTTTTAAATTTAAAACATCAGTGCATATAGTACCAACATCTAACTTTGAAAAAAGTTCAAGATTTTTTTGTGTAGAATCTATAACAATAACATCATGGTCTTCAAAAAATTCTACAGCAATAGAAGAAGCCATTTCATTTGCACCAAATATTACAATTTTCATTTTGCAAACTCCATCTTACTAAAAAGGAAATTTTGGCATTTGCGGCATTGAGCCTTTTTTGTTTTTGAATGTATTTTTAAAACCGCCCAAACCTTTCATCATTTTTTTCATCGTTTCAAACTGACTAACAAAAGCGTTTAATTCATTGATATCCATGCCTGCCCCTTTTGCAATTCTTTTTTTTCTGGAAGCATTTAACAGATTAGGATTTTTCCTTTCTTCAGGCGTCATAGATTGAATAAAAACTTCTATTTTTTTGAACTGTTTTTCGCCTTCGTTTGAAATCATTTCTGTATCTTTTTTTGATATTCCCAAAGGCAACATAGACAAAATCCCGCCAAAAGAGCCTAGGGCTTTGATTTGTTTTTGGATTTTCAAGAAATCTTCAAAACTAAACTCAGCTTTTAGCATTTTGTCTTCTAGGGCTTTTGCTTCTTTTATGTCGATATTTTTTTGAGCTTTTTCAACTAAAGAAACAATATCGCCCATTCCCAATATTCTATTTGCCATTCTATCGGGATAAAAATCTTCTAAAGGCTCTATATGTTCACCTGTAGCAATTAATTTTATGGGTTTTTTGGTTGATTGAACGATACTCAACGCACAACCGCCTTTTGTATCGCCGTCTAATTTTGTTAAAATAACACCATCAATACCCAATTGGACATCAAAGTTCATTGCAACATCAATTGCACTTTGACCAATCATAGAATCGACAACAAGAAGTTTTTCATTAATTGCAAAACTATGATTCAACAACATCAACTCTGCCATCATATCGGTATCGATTTCCAATCTTCCTGCCGTATCAAAAATCAACACTGTGTTGTTGTTTTGTTTTGCATAATCAAGTGCTTCTTTTGCGATTTTTACAACATCTTTTTCGTCTTCTTTTGAAAAACATTCAAGCTCATTTTCTTTCGCTAAAGTTTTTAATTGCAAAATCGCAGCCGGACGATAAACATCCAGTGCAACAAGAAGCGGTTTTTTACCTTCTTTTTTTAATTTTAAAGCAAGTTTTGCAGACGATGTTGTTTTTCCTGAACCTTGCAAACCAAGCATCATAATGATTGATGGATTAGTGTCTAAACGAAGCGGCGATTGTTTTTCTCCCAAAAGTGCCGTTAATTCATCATTTACAATCTTAATCAAAGTTTGAGAAGCATTTGTTGGTTTTACGACTTCTTGTCCTTGAGCTTTGTCTTTTATAGAAGATATGAACGATTTTACGACATTTAATGAAACATCTGCACCCAATAAAGCACGTCTAATCTCACGAAGTGCTTCTTGCATGTTTTCTTCGTTTAGTGTTGCATTGTTGCCGGTTTTTGCAATAATTTCTTGTAATTTTTCAGATAGATTTTCAAACATAACTATATTCTACAATAAAAAAATAAAAATGGCTTTTATGAATTAAAATTCAAAAAAGCCAAGTCGTTTTTATTAGAAAGGAATGACGTTTTTATTTATAAAATCTTAGTTAGAGCTATCGAATAGCTTGTCTATCGTATCATTTACGACTTTAGATACAGAATCCATTTCTTTTGCAACGGCTTCTTGTTCTGTGTCCAGTTGAGCCAATTTCAATTCAAGAGCTTTGTCTTGAGTTTGTATTTTTTCAATTTTTGCGTTCAAATCTTGCAATTTCTTTTCGTAATTGTCTTTTTCATAATTGTATTTGTTCATTGCATCTAAATAACCGTCTTCATCGTCTTCTTGACCTGTAGTAATTGAATATGCTTTTCCTTCCAGATCTTTGTCGTCTTCGCAACTGATAACGTTGATTGTTGCCAGTCTTCCATTTGATGCTTGTGTTAATGAAGCAATTGCATTTACTTCTTTTTGGTTGTGTCTAACACCTTGGTAATCAAAAGTAAAATCGCCATAGTATTCTTGTTTACCGTCTTTTGTTTGAAAAGCTGTAGAGTCCAAATCATCTTCTGAAACAAAATATGTAGTTCCGTTCATAGAAAAACTATAATACGTTTTGCCTAATTCTGAATCACTAGGGTCATAGCCTTGGCTTTTCATTATTGTAGAAAGACCTGAATAACTGTTGTAATCGCCTGTTATTTTTGTAATAGTAGAATCTTTTTCGTTGCTTTTGTCATAAGTATAAGAATTTGTTCCTATTGTAAAATTCAAATATGAATAATCGCCTTCATCGTCTTTTTGAGCTGAAACAACAGTGTTTCTGATTGTTGCATTGTATGCTTCCGGTATTTCATCATCACAAGTCAACGTAACAGAATAAAATCCTTGGTTTTCACCTGATGTGATTTTTGAAAAATCTTTGATTTCATATTTTTCATAAGTAGAATCTATAGAATAAGTTGTTTTGATATAGTCATATTTTGTTGGAGCTACAGGAACTTCTAAAGATGAATACTTTCCATAAAGACCCATAACTTCGTTTGACAACGCTGTTCTTGCTTGGTTGATTTGCTGTCCTTGAAACTCAATATTACTTTTTCTTGCTGTAAGCCCTAAAAAACGAGCTTGGCTTGCTGCCATTCCCATATTGTCACCCTTCCTTCGTATTTATATTTTGTACTACGGCTTTTTGGTGATAATTCTTTAGAATTATTAAATTTTTTGTTACAATTGTTAACATTTTTTATTTTTTTCAAGATATAATATTGTTCGCACATTGATTTGTTTAATGTTTTATAAAGGAAAGTCAAAATTGCAAGAAAATTACTATATAGACAATCATACCCATGGTTCTTACGGCATAAATTTTAATTATACAACTTATGAAGAAGTTAAAAATCTTTTAAAAAAACTCTTTAAAAGAAACATAAGAGGAATTTGTCCGACTCTGACCGGAGAAACGAATTTTAATATAATAAAACAGCTTGCATTGTTTAAAAAAATAAGAGAAGAACAACTAAAGTCACAAGAAAACGAAGCATTGATTTTGGGG
>CAKURN010000072.1 GCA_934675695.1 uncultured Candidatus Melainabacteria bacterium
AAAAATCTAAAAGAAGAATACAAAATATCAAAAAATAATCTGGAAATTCTTGAAAATAAAATAAAAACTACAGAAGAAAACTACAATACTTTTAACACAAAAATCCAAAAACTAAAATCAAATATCGAGCTATTAAATTCACAAATTGATAAACAAAAAAATATCGATGTAGAAACTTTTTCTGCTATTGAAAAAAAGAAAAATGAGCTTGAAAGTTCTTCTAACGAATTACAAATAGAACTTGAAAATATTTCTGTAAAGAAAAAATTAAACTATGATTTAATCAACAAAATTGAAAAAAGATATGTTGAATTTTTGCAAAATGAAAAAATGTATAAAGAATACAAAATTCTTTCTGAATTGGCAAACGGAAATATGTCAAACAAAGCAAAAATCACCTTTGAACAATATATTCAAGGTTATTATTTAGATATGGTTTTATATGAAGCAAACAAACATTTCAAAAAAATGACAAATAACCGCTATATTTTGCAAAGAAAAACAGAAATTAACAATCTTGTTTCAAAAACCGCTCTAGAACTAGATGTTATGGACTTTTATACTTTTAAAAAACGTGCTACAAAAACTCTTTCAGGGGGCGAATCTTTTAAAGCTGCACTTTGTCTGGCGTTGGGGCTTTCTGATTGCGTTGCAAATATTTCTGGTATAATAAATATCGACACTCTTTTTATTGATGAAGGGTTTGGGACTTTGGATTCTGAGTCGTTAGAATCGGCAATAAACGTTATTTCTGAATTATCAAATTCAAAACGGCAAATCGGGATTATTTCTCATGTTGAAGAATTGAAAAACAGAATACAAAACCAAATCGTTACAATAAAAACAGAAAATGGTTCAAAACTTGAAATTATATATTAATTGAAAGGTAAAATTATGCACAACATTCAACAAATAAACAATGATTACTATTATATTGGCTGCAATGACAGAAGAATTGCACTTTTTGAAAGCGTTTATCCCGTAAAAGATGGTGTTAGCTACAATTCATATTTTTTGAACGACGAAAAAACCGTTCTTTTTGATACTGTTGACAAATCTTGCTTTGGACAGTTTTTTGACAATTTAGAATATTTATTAAATAGCAAAAGTCTTGATTACTTTGTAATTAATCACATTGAACCTGATCACAGTGCATTAATAAAAGACGTTATAGAAAAATTTCCTAATGTAAAAATTGTTTGTAATCAAAAATTGAAACAAATGTTATTTCAGTTTTTTGATTTTGATATAGATATAGAAAACAACTTCCATATCGTAAAAGAAAATGATTCTATTAATACAGGCAAACACAATCTTGTTTTTGTGATGGCTCCAATGGTTCATTGGCCGGAAGTTATGGTGACATACGACACTGTAGATAAAATTCTTTTTTCTGCTGATGCATTTGGCTCTTTTGGTGCAATAAGCGGAAACTTGTTTGACGAAGATACTGAATTAAATATTGATGAGTATAGAAGATATTATACGAATATCGTTGGCAAATACGGTGTTCAAACAAACGCACTTTTAAACAAAGCAAAAAATTTAGACATAAAAATGATTTGCCCTTTGCATGGTGTGGTTTTGAAATCAAAAATCAAAGAATTGTTTGAAAAATACGTTCTTTGGGCAACTTATACACCGGAAATAAAATCTTGTCTTGTTGTATATAGTAGCGTTTATGGTGGAACACAAAATGCTGCAGATATTATGGCGGCAAAGCTAGCTCAAAACGGTGTAAAAAACATAAAAACATACAATATTTCTCAATCAGACAGTTCAGAAGTTTTGGCACAGTGTTTTAAATATTCTCATATTGTCCTTGCAACAACTACATACAACAACGAAGTTTTTGTTACGATGGACAATTTTGTGAACAATCTTATTAAGCATAATCTACAAAACAGAACCTATGCAATAATTGAAAACGGTTCTTGGGCTTGCAATTGCGGAGAAACCTTAAAAAGCAAGCTAGAAAAAATGAAAAACAGTAAAATTTTAGAAAACAAAATCACTCTAAAATCTACACTAAAAAATTCCCAAAGTTCAGAAATTGATGAAATTGCAAAAAATTTGGCTAATGATATAAAAGCTAACTAAAAAATCGGGGCAAAAACCCCGATTTTTCTCAAATAAAAAGTTGAATTATTTCTATTTTGTTTGACGATTGAAACTAAATTCAAGTAGAATTACATTAGATAGAATTTTTCGGAGGATAATATGAAAAAAAATATAGCTTTTTTTGTAATGTTTTTGTCAATAATTGGATATGCAAACGCAGCTGAAACGGTTTTTGATTCAATGGGCAACGCTACAGAAGTCAAACTTGCACCTGCAATCAGTTCTACAAAAACAACTTCTCAAAATACAACAAACGTAAATTCTACAACTTCTGCTTATGCAAAAACTTCTATCAAAGAACAAAAATTTTCTAGTGCAATAGTTAATCTTGATGATGCACAAGTTGAACTTAGACAAGAATTAACCGAAGTTACAGACAAATACAATTCAGCTTTGGCTGAAAAACAAGCAGCAATACAAAACTGTAAAGCTCTAAAAAGCGAATTAAAAGCAATTAACAAAAACATGAAAAACATAGAAGCTGCCAAAAAAAACATAAGTAAAAATTTATCAAACAACTAATTTTTTTTAAAAACCATCATCATGTATATAGATGATGGTTTTTCTGCTTATTTTTGCAAAAATGATTAAGTAATATTAAGACACTGGGGATAATTACACTTTCAAATGAGCCAAATATCCGATATAGATTCGTACAAAAAAATACAAAGACTTCCAGACGATGAACTCGCTGTGCTTTGGGAGACGTATTTAAAAGATAAAACCCTAAAAGACGTAAGAGATAAATTGATTTTGCAATATGTATACCTTGCAAAATACGTTGTAGGTAGGGTTAAAGTGAATTTGCCGCCTTCTTTTTCTTTTGATGATGTTGTTTCTTTTGGGATAGAAGGGCTTATTGATGCGATTGAAAAATATCACCCATCAAAAGGTGCGAAATTTGAATCTTATGCTCTTATGCGTATTAGAGGCACTATAATAGATAGAATAAGGTCATCTGATTGGCTTCCACGTACAGTTAGGAAAAAAATCAAGGAAATAAAAATTGCAGCAGAAAGATTAAAACAACAAATCGGCAGAGCTCCCACTCCTCACGAAATTGCAGGCGTAATGGGTTTAAGCGAAGAAAAAGTTTTAGAAATTATGTCGTCTGATGTTAGTGTAAATTCTATCTATGACAAAAAATCTGTAGGTGACGATAGCGTCGAAATTATTGATACTATAGAAGATACAAAATCTTCTCGTCCGGAAGACGAAATAGAAAAAACAGACGCTAAAAAAGAACTCGAAAACGCTCTAAAAAAACTTCCTGAAAGAGAAAGAACTTTGCTTGTTTTCTATTACCACGAAAATATGACCCTAAAAGAAATCGGCGAAGCGATTAATGTTTCTGAATCTCGTGTGTGCCAACTCCACGCACAAGCCATCATGAAGCTAAGAAATATATTATCTGCAACAAGAAATGACAGGTTAGCAAAAAGTATTGTTTAAATGAATAAAAAGAAAATTATAATATTAATATCAAGCGTTTTGATTTTGGTTGTAATTTTGTTTTTTTTAACAAAGTATTTAATTTTAGTTTTTAAAGTCAATGAATTAAATAAAGAATTTTCTTTATGCAAAAAAAAGTTTTATGAAGTCGAAAATTACTATTCGGCAGAAAAATGTTTTGCAAAGATAATTAATGAAACAGGAAAGATAGAATACAGGTACTATAGGGCTTTGGCACTTTTCAATATGATGGAATTTAACAAAGCAAAACTAGAATTAAAACAAATAATTCAAAACGAAAATAAAATAAAAAACAAAAAATTAATTGAAAAATCAAAAAATATCTATAATTTTCTAAATTCTGCATCAGAAAAAGAACTCATTCATTTTGTAAAATACAATGATGTAGAATTATCGGAAGAAAATTCAAAAAGACTGGATATAGGCGATTATTTTTCTGATTTGTCAAAAGTTGCTATCTGGCAAAATCCCAAAAAAATCACTGTATACATTGGAAAATCGCAAAACAAAAAAATCTTTAAAAAAGCATTTTTAATTTGGGACGAAGCATTAGGCACAATGGTACATTTTACTTTTGTAAAAGATAAAGAAAATGCAGATATAACTTGTTTTAGCGTAAAAAAATTAGATGGGATAAAATTGGGTTCTACAAAAACCTATTCAAAAAAAGATTTAAAAACGGGCAAAAGTTATTTAACAAAAGCAAAAATCCAAATTGCTCTTTTAGAACCGGAAACCGGAAAAGTCATTGATGAAAAAAACCTTTTATCAACAACGCTCCATGAAATCGGACATGCTTTGGGGATTATTTCTCATAGTCCGCAAAAAGGTGATATTATGTATTTTGATTCATCAAGCTACAAGCAAGAAAAATCTGAAGTTTCAAATAGAGATGTAAACACTGTTAAAAAGATTTACGGTAATATCTAAATATATTGTTCTGCTTTTGCTAAAACCTTGTCAGCTCTAGCCATTTCGGCGGTGTACTTGTTGTATTGCTCATTTGACAACGTAGCTGCAGGTACTGGTGCCGGAGCGGATGAAGGGATATATGTTACTGTATCTCTAGAATTTTTTTGATTTTGCGTTTGAGAAGTTGTTGTAGCGGTATTTGCTTCTTGCGGCTCTTTTGCTTTTGCTGTTGAATTGTTGGTAGGTGTAGAAGCATTTGGAGTCGAAGCTAAATTTTTTCTTCTATTTAGCAAATTCATATTAGCTTGACTGATTTGATAATCGTTTACATTTTTTGAAGTATTTTGTTGAGGAGTATTTGAAATATCTTTTCCATCTAGTAAATCAACCAATGCTTTTGGATTTTTTTGTATTTCTGCGAGCAATTTTGGATCAGTTTGAATTTTGTTTGCAACTTCTGGATTGTTTTGTAATTTTTTTATTAATTCTCCTTGCGAAATTCCCAATTCAGGAATAATCTGATTCATTTGTTCTTCTTGTTTCTTTTTTTGTTCTTCTTCAGCTTTGTTGTATGGTTTTCCAAAGATTTTGTTTGTTACTTTTGAAATTTGCTTAGAAATAAGTGGGCTTAATACAAACATTATTCCAAAAAATCTCAATACACCACCTAAAGCACCTGCGGCTCTATTTGTGTTTTTCTTAAATATCCATTGACCGTTTTCTTTTACCCAGCTATCAAGTCCCATGCCGAAGAATTTTCCGACTTGTTTTAAAGCTTTAGTTACAAAAGTTGTACCTTGCAAGTTTTTCATACTGCTGATACCTTTGTATAATACAGCGTAAGAAACAGGCATTGCAAGTGTCCAGTGAAGAACTTGTGTTGCAAAGTCGTTTGCGACAGTTCCCCCTTTTTTTTCTTTTGGAGCATCTTGTGCGTTGTCGTATGTATCTATTAAACCTTTAGCAAGAAGAAGTCCCATGCCTGATTTGTCATTTACAAAGTTTGAAATGCATTCAGTAGGTAAGGTAACTGCTTTTTGAGCAAATTTTCCAGGAAGTGTTTTTGCACCAGTTCCATTAATTGCATTAAATTTAATTAATGAATCAAACAAATTGCCTTGGCAGAAGCTGAAATTTTGGCCAAAAACTTTTTTTCCGGCTTTGTCAATTATATTAACCGGCCACCAGCTAGCGACTGCTTTGTTAAATATAGAATCTGATTTCATTTCAATATTAATAAAATCAGATACATCAAGCCCTTTGCCTTTGAGTCCGTTTTTGCTTAATAATTCAAGAATTTCTGCATTACCCTTGCTAGCTAGCGATGGGTCTACTTTTTTTGCATTAGCAACTATTTTTTGAGTTAATTCAGCATAAAATTCTTGCGTATTTATAGATGCATTGCCATTTAATACTCCTGTGAGTTTAGTAACTGCATCATCATCACCAATAAGTTTTTTTAAAGAATTATTAAATTTTGTTAGTCCGTTGCTATCTCCAAATTGTTTTGCAAAATTGGCTTTTACATTGCCAAAAGTATCGCTTACTGTCAAAATAAAAATACCAACAGGGCCTCGTTCATAACCCCTTGCTATTGAAGTTTTCATTTTTGCCGGACGAGTTTTTATTGTTTCTTGAATCTCTTGTAGAGCTTTTGAATGTTTAGGTATTTCAGATAATGTATCTTTACCTTTTTTGAATAAATTTGAAATAGGTGCGTATATTTTGTTGAAAATAGTTCCATCTGTCAGCAACGCTTTATCAACTTTTTCACCTAATTTGGCAGTTGGAGTTGACAGTTTGTTCCCTATAAATGCAAGACCAACAACTGTCAATGTAGAATACAAAACAGATTTTAGTAGTTTTTTGGGATTTTCTATGCCAAAACCCTTCATTTTCTTAAACAGCCAATTTTCGTTAGCATTCTCCACTGTTTTGTTTGCCAAATTGACTGTGTCCTGCTTCAATTTTTCTTTATCTAAAGCAGCAAAATTCTCTTGGTCCTGCGTCCTTCTTTGCAACTCAGGTGAAAGTTTGTATGAATTTTGTATTGAAGAAATGTTTTCCATAACTATATAAAACCTAAAAACAACTAAAAATTGCTACAAAAATTAAGCTAAACGATATTTTTTGTCATATTCGTTTACTGTTTTGATGATTTTTCCGATAAATTTAATAACTTTCATAATTTTCTCCTGATAATATATCTCTCGTATATATTGTTTAAGTATTTTTTGGAGAAAATATTGCTAAAACATCATAAATTATTTACAATTCTTAATATTTCTTCAAACGAATAGTAATTTTTTTGAATATGAATTTGCATGTTTTTGTCTACATTTTGAATATCTTTTAGTGTTTTTCCGTCTAAAAACACATCTTCATAATCATCTCCATTTTTTTTAAGCATAACTGCAGGCAAAATCAAATGTTCTATTTTTTTATCTTTTATTGTTTCGATGATATCACTTGCAACGATAAGCCCTGCAACATTAATATCTTTTCCAAAGAAATTGTTTTTAACTTCTAAAACTTCAAATTCCAGATTTTCGATATTTATTTCTTTTTGAAATTCTTTAAATATTTTGTATGCCGTGCTTGCTGTTGCGATAGTGA
>CAKURN010000073.1 GCA_934675695.1 uncultured Candidatus Melainabacteria bacterium
ATATTGAGCATTGCCGTAAAATTTATCTGTAATTTTGAATTCTTCACCGACACTTGCTTTGTATGTATTTCTGCCAAAAGCAACTAATACATAATTTTTGCCTATATCTATAACTCTATATTCGTTTAATTTGTCGCCACGTTGAACAAAATAATCATTATCATCATAAGTAATAATTGCAGAAGGTTTTACATCGTCGTACATTATACCGGAAACAGCGATAGAAAGCATTTTCATAGCTTTGTTATCTTCCGGTGCATAAGTAGCAGGAGGTTTTGGAATAGAAGGATTTTCAAAGTTTATGTATGTTTCCGGAACTTCTACAGACAAATATTTTGATTTTGGTAAAAATGGATTTTGTCTGCCTTCAACTTTTATATCTACAACTTCTTTCTTTTCTTCTGCAGGTGATTCTTGTGGAGCAAGTTCATCTTTTGTTTCTTCATTTACAACAGGAATTTCTTCTTGTTCCTTTGATCTTTCTGCTAAATCTTCTTGTGTAACTTCTTTAACTTGGCTATTCATAGTTAAATCACCACTAGAAAATTCGTTATCTTGCATATAAGCGTATATGCCATATCCACCACCAACCGCTAATATTGCAACTAATAATGCAATTAAAATAGGCATAGCGGAAGATTGTGATTTTTCTTTTATTAAAGGTTTTCTAGGTGAAATTTCTTCTTCCGGAATATCTGCTGTAACATCAGACATATTTGTAGAATCATTTAAAAGATTACTATCAAATTCAAACTCGTTTGATGAATCATCATCTATCGATTCAGCTTCTGTGATTTCTTCATCTTCAGCATCAGAAACAGAACTGTCGCCTTCGCTTAGTATTCTTCTTAGTTCTTCTTCATCAGGTTCATCGTCTGAAGGTACAAGTTGGATTTCGTCACTAGAATCATCTAAAGAAGTGTCGCTAACGTCACTATTTTTAAGCAAATCGTCAGACGTATCATCTAAAACATCACCCCAAGAAACTACTCCATCTTCAGAAATATGTATATCGGAACTATCCTGTAATATGTCTTTTTCGTTTTCGTTTTCGTAAAACATTAATGTAAACTCTTTATTTTTTAATACTATAACTACTAATTTTGCTAAAACATAGCATGACTACTCTAAAAATAGTTTACTATAAGCGATAAAAGATTGTCAAAGTGTAACTTTTTAGTAACAATTTTCATCATAAGTAAACTCTATCCCAGATGCCACAATGGTATCACCATCTTTTATTCCACACTCTCTTAACCCCTCATACACTCCCATTGAATCCATTATATTTGCAAGTCTTTTCATCTGTTCGGTATTTCTAATATCAGTAACAGAAGCAAGACGTTTTAATTTTCCTCCATCAACACTATATGTGTTTTTGTTAATTTTAAAAATTTCAAAATCTGAATCATCATTGTCTATTGAATTTGTATCTTCTTTGATATCAAGTTTAATTTCGATATTTTCTATATTGTCAATTATTGAATAAATATAATCTAATAGTTCTTTAATACCTTGCTTTGTCGCAGTTGACACAAGGAAGACCTCGTCTTTTATGTTGTATTTTTTAATAAAATCTTCTTTAATTTCTAGAGCATGGTCAAAATCCAACAAATCTAATTTGTTAAGCACAATAATTTGTTTTCTTTTGGTTAATTCTGAATCGAATTTTTCTAATTCTTCGTTTATTTTTTCATAATTTGTAAAAGAATCTTCTTGAGAAATATCTATAATATGAAGCAAAAGTTTGCATCTTTGAACATGCCTTAAAAATTCATGCCCAAGCCCCAAACCGGAAGAAGCACCTTCAATTAGCCCGGGGATATCTGCAATTACAAAACCGTCGCCTTGTGGTTTCTTTACTACACCTAAATTAGGAACAAGAGTTGTAAAAGGATAATCTGCAACTTTTGGTTTTGCTGCACTAACAACGCTAATAAGGCTAGATTTTCCGGCATTTGGCATGCCAACAAGTCCAACATCTGCTATTAGTTTAAGTTCGAGTTCTAACTCTCTTTCTATTGCAGGTTCTCCTGGCTCACAAAACTGAGGAGCTTTTCTTTGCGGAGTAGCAAATCTCGCATTACCTCTACCGCCTCTACCGCCTTTAGCAATTAAAACTGTTTTGCCGTTTTTGTTTAAATCAGCGATAAGATTGTTTGTTTTTAAATCCCTAACGACAACGCCTGTAGGCATTTTTATGTACAAATCTTCGCCATTTTTGCCATGACAATTTTTGTTTTTACCATTTTCGCCACGTTGAGCTTTGTATAGCGATTTGTGAGTAAAATCTAACAAAGTCGACATATCGTCTGTCGCAACAAAATAAACATCACCGCCAGAGCCACCGTCACCACCTGCAGGACCGCCTTTATCAACGTATTTTTCACGTCGCCAAGCAAGAGCACCATTGCCACCTGCTCCAGACACTACTCTTATTCTAGCTTTGTCAATAAATGAAACCACTATCCCACAAGCCTTCCAGTTTTGTTTTGTCTTTCTAATAACATTCTATTGATATCATAATCTAAAATTCTGAGATTGATTTCTTCTTGAGAATTTTTGATATCTCTATCAACTACAATGTCTACAAGTAATTTTAACACCGAAGAAAAAATATTCCTATCAATCTTTAGGTTTAGAAACTTGTCAAGTTTTTCTAACAAATAAGGATATAGTTCTATTGCAAAAAACAAGTTTAAAGTTTCGATATATCCTAAAATTTCGTTATCTATTAAAGAAAAATGAAATTTTCTTTCAAAAATCAAAATCAAATAATAATCTGCAAACAGACAAAAATCATCAAGAAAGTAATTAATGCCTTTTGTGCTAGTACAATTTGTAAAATATCTGACAAATTCTGAATATATTTTATTGTTGTCACATATTAAATAATCGTTTTTTAGAGTCAGGTAATCTTTTACATAACTCCCGATTAGATTGTAATCATTATTAAATTTTTCTCTCATATCAGATATAGATTTGTAGTCAAAATCTGATAAATTTGATTTTAAGAAGTTAAAAAATCTCTCTATTTGTTCAATAAATTCCATACTAACATTTTACTTTTATATTTTGGAATATCAAAAATATTAATAATTCTTCATTTACAAATATTAGTTTCTATAACCGGTGCCTGCTCTATATCCTGAAACGCCATACAAAATAGGTAAAGCCGGTTCAATCCATTTTAGACCAGACAAAACAGAAACCGTTGCAATATCATCACTGTGCATGAACATATCTAGTGCTTCCGGTTTTCTTTCTGTTGGTTTTTTGTTTGGAGAAATCAAAGGAGAGATAACTTTTTCAGAAATTAAATTTGCAACTTTAGAGCCGCCAATTACACCTGTTAATATTATACCTGCTGTCATACCTACTGCTCTTGCGGCTTTTGAAGTTATATTATTTTTTTCAAGCAAAGCTAAAGCAGCACCGGCTCCAACGTTGCACATAAAAATATTTGCTAAATATTGATAAACACCTTCAGAAACTTTATCCGGTAAATTCTTTTTATAGTCGTCTTTTGTTAAAACATCAGCAGCAACACCGCCCGCTACACCTCCTGCAACAGGAATAGCACCATATAAAGAAAGATATCCTATTTGAGAAAAAATTTCTTTTGAAGTTATGTTTTCAGGATCAGGTATTAATTTGTTAAACATGTTATTTCCGTTTTTAACTTTTGAAAGCTTGCCTGATAGTGTTTTTACTTCTTTTAATGATAATACTTTCTTTTTTGATTTGTTTAAAATATTTACTGTTTCGTCGTCAAATTTTTCAGAAGATAGAATTTCAGAAGCTGTGTTTGAAACTTGTTCAACAACTTTGTCTAATTTTTCTATTGGTTTTCTTTTGGTTACAAAACCTGCAATAGAAGCAGCACTCAATGCACTTGCAAAAGCAAAAGTTGTTACAACTGATTTTTTGAAAAGTTCTTTGTTGTTTGCTTTCTTTTCTTCTGTTGAAGCAGTTTTATTCTTTTTTGATGTTTCAAAACAGTCGTATAAAACTTTTGCCCCAACGCAAGTTGTAATTATTTTTGGCATGGCTTTATCTAATTTTGAAACTAAAATCGGCTGGTCAAGAAACTTTCCAAAAGTTTTTATAGGATTCATAATTCACTCTTTCTAATTTTGCTGTCTTTAACGTTTTTTAAATAAAAATCAGTAAAATCTTCGATTTTATCTATCAATTCTTCATCAATCACATGTTCTATTCTGCAAGCGTTTTTTGAAGAAATTTCAGAACCAACCTCAAGAACTTCATTAAAGAATTTTTCCAGTATCAAGTGTTTTTTAAGAATATTTTTTGCTTCTTTTTCGCCTTTTTCAGTGATTTTAATCCCTTTTCTTCCTTCATAAACAATCAAATCCAAATCAGCCAATCTGATTAATGCTTCTGAAACAGAGGCTCTTGAGATTTTGAAGTGATTAGCAATGTCGACTGCTTTTATGTTTATGTTGTTAGAACTTGAATTGTAAATTAATTCTATGTAGTCTTGTAGTCCTGATGTAATCATGTTAGGTTCACCTTACTTTCGATAAAAAAATAGTAAGGTAAACCTAACTTTTTGTCAATAGGTATTTCTATTAATTAAAAAAGCTGAACTTTCTAGATTTTTTTGCATAAAAAAAACCTCAGAGTTTTCACTTGAGGCTTTTAACACACACAAACCATTTTCTTAAAAACTTTTAATTTCTCTCTTTTTGGTTTTGGTTTATGTGATAGATAATATATAAACTTTTTTTAAGCTAATTCAGGACGTGGTTCTTTCTTTAATTTTTCCATCAATACGTTCTTTTTAGCCATTTGTGCAGCAACAACTTTTCTTGCTGCTTCTGCCAATCTTTCTTTTTTAGATTTAACAGATTTCATTCTTGTATATTGTATATTCATGCTGATTGCTTTAGTACAAACATCTTTTAGTGCTTGTTGTATTCTAAATGCTTCCATATGAGCGTTTGCATAATCATTCAAAGTATTCATTAATTTGTTTGGGTCAATCATTGAATTTTGAATAACTGCGTTATCAACTTTTAAACTTTGGTATTTTTTTACTAATGCTTTATCTAGCTTGTCTTGTGCGCCGATTGTCATATCTTGATTCCTCTATTTAATATTCTCTATGTTTTAATAAAGTATTTCTAGAATGAAAAATTGCTTATTTGAGTTGTTTCTTAACAATTCGTAACATATTTGTTATTGTAATAAGGAAAAAAATAGCATAAAATATGGTTAATAGAGGGAAAATTATGAAAGAAGATAAAAAAGTAGTTTCATTTGGCAAAAAACAACCAAAAAACAATGAACAAATACAAGAAGTCGAGTACTGCAGTTTTTGCGGACGTCCAAACACGCAAGTCCCAAAACTCGTCAAAGGCCCAGGGGTAAATATTTGTTCTGAGTGCGTGCTTATTGCTGTTCAATATTTGATTTTGCAAGATGGAGCAATGTCAAGCGAAGCACAAAAAATTCTTGATTTGCTGTGGAGTGCAAATAAAAAATAATGCCGCTTGAATCAAAAATGAAACTCAGGGGCGAAATACTTTCTATCCTGAATAAATACAATACAGATAAGCAAATAAATAACAAAACCATAAAAAACGATATAGAGCAGCTTTTAAAAATTGAAGATAAAGAGCTTCTTAGTAAAATTTTGTTAACCGAAATAGTAACAGGTGACAAAAAATATGTAAAATACTGTTCTTTGTTTGTTTTGAGGGCATTAGATAAAGAAGATATTCAAAAACAATCTGTAAAAATTCTAGAAAAAAAAGATATCTCTGATGAGAAAAAAGTCGTTTTGCTATCTATATTGAGGCAAAAAGAAATATGTTTTTCACCTGAAGAAGTTGAGGGTTTTATTTGTGATTTAGATAAAACAGCAGCAGAAGGCGTAAAACATTTTTTAGCTGATACAGTAGAAAATCCGGAAGCTCAGATTGATTTGTTGGATTTTTATCAAGGAATTACGCATGAAGAAAAAATTTCTCTTTTAAATAATTTAACATTTGAAAACAACTCAAGAGAAACTATAAATGCTCTTAGTATACTGAGTTGTTTGAATTTAACAGAAGCAGAAATAAAAATAATCTCCGATAGTCTTTTAGATACAAATTTCAAAGAAGCCATTTTGGGTCTTGAAAATATTTTAAAATTCAACGACTGTAAAGAGATTTTAGCTCACAAAATCAAAAAAAAGATAAAAGAATTAAAATTTAAAAATCCAAAATACAAAAACGACCTTTTAACAATCAATAGCAAATGCTACAAATCTTATGTTTGTTTTGTTGATGGAAATTGGAATTTTTCTTTAATTTTTTCAAGAATTTATAAAGACAATCTTATTGATACTTTTTTTGCAACAATAAATGTAGATTTAGGGATAACTTCTGTCATAGGCTTTCATAAAATAGAAAAAGCAAACTTTAGAGAAATTCTTCAGCGATTGTTTGTAGATTCTCCTCCGATAGAAATCGAACCCGAGGTTTTAGCTTCTTTGATTGATTTTTACAAAACAAAAAACACAAGAGTAAATTCGCTTTTGCCTTATGAATTTAATGTATGGGAAAATCTGTTGTCAGATGTAGAAAGATGCAAAGAAGATGTTTCTTTATATATAAATTCAAAACTGACTTATGTTGAAATAAAAGAAAATAAACTTAAAAATTTATTCAATTCAAAAATAATTTCGACTTGGTTTTATACAAAAAATCAAAACAAAAAAATCGAAGAAATATTTTCTATTCCAAACAAACAAAATATCAAAAATCCAACTCAATTAGAAGAAGATATAGCTAAATTTATCGACACCAAAATAATAAACGACGAGGATTTTATCAGCTCTTTTAAATCAAAATTGCTTTTACAAGCGTATATTTCTAAACTTGCAAAATTAAATGCTATTAGTAATTATTTGTTTAGTATATGCTATAAAATAGACTATATGAAATTGTTTTTGAATTATATTTTTCAAAAAAGCATTTGTGAGTATTTGTTAATCAATATCAAAAGCAACAGGCAAACAAACAAGTTCAAAAAAACAGAAAAAATTGATTTTACTGAAGAAGAAGTAAACAAACTAC
>CAKURN010000074.1 GCA_934675695.1 uncultured Candidatus Melainabacteria bacterium
GTCCATGCTGCAGAAGGATATGCTCGAGTATCCGGAAAACCCGGAGTTGCGATAGTTACTTCCGGTCCTGGAGCTTGTAATACAATTACAGGTCTTGCAAATGCCTATTATGACGGCACTCCGATGGTATTAATTACAGGTCAGGTTAATTCAAAATTAATTGGCGGTGACGCTTTTCAAGAAGCAGATATCGTAGGCATAACTCGTTCTTGTTGCAAACATAATTATTTAGTTAAAGATGTAAAGGATTTAGCAAGAATAGTTAAAGAAGCATTTTACATTGCAACGACAGGCAAAAAAGGCCCTGTTGTTATTGATATTCCTGTTGATGTATTTAATGCAAAATATACATTTAATTATCCAAAAAATGTTGAATTAGTAGGTTATAATCCAAATTACAAAGGTCACCCTTTACAAATTCAAAGAGCACTAGATACATTATTTGGTGCAAAAAGACCTGTTATAATTTCAGGTGGTGGGGTTGTTGCATCAAATGAAAGTAGAGAACTAATTGAACTTGCAACAAGATTACACATTCCTGTAGTTCACACTTTGATGGGAACAGGTACATATCCAGATAGTCTGGAAACCAGCCTCGGTATGATGGGCATGCATGGAAATTACTGTGCTAATCTCACTGTTTCAAACGCAGATGTTATTTTTGCAATTGGAACGAGATTTTCTGATAGAATTACAGGCTCATTAAACAAATTCGCTCGTGATGCACAAGTAATCCATGTTGATATTGACCCTTGTTCTATTTCTAAAAATGTAAAAGCAAATATTCCAATCGTTGGCGATATAAAAAACGTTCTTGAAACTATGCTTCATCAATTGTCAAAAACAAACCACAGAATCAATTTAGAATTGAAAGACAAATGGTTTAATGAAATTCAAGAATGGAAGAAAAAAATCGCAATTCCTCAAAAGACTTCTGACAAATTGAGTGCTATTACTGTATTAAAAACAATACAAGAATACACAAAAAACGATGAACCAATTGTTGCAACAGAAGTCGGACAACACCAAATGTGGACTGCTCAAAATTTCAAATTCAATAAACCTAGAAAACTTATAACTTCAGGCGGTTTGGGTACTATGGGTTTTGGTTTTCCTGCTGCAATGGGGGCAAGTGTTGCTTGCAAAGACAAATATATTTTAAATATTGCAGGTGACGGCTCTATCCAAATGAACATACAAGAATTAATGACTTGTGTTGATTATGGTTTTAAAGTAATCAATTGTATAATTAACAACGGATATTTAGGTATGGTTCGCCAGTGGCAAGAAAAAATCTACAATGCACACTATTCTCAAACAAAAATCTCATCTCCTGATTTTGTAAAATTGGCACAAAGTTACGGTGCATTGGGTATTAGAGTTACAAAAGAAGAAGAAATAATACCTGCTTTAAAACAAGCTATCGAATTTAATGGGCCTGTTATGATTGATTTTATTTGCGAAAATTTTGAAATGGTTTATCCTTGGGTTCTTGCAGGGGATTCTATTGATAACGTTCTACTTTGTAGGGAGGAAAAATAAATGACAATTAATCACACAATTTCTGTTCTTGTATCTAACGAAGTAGGAGTTTTGTCAAGAATTGTAGATTTGTTTTCAGGTAGAGGCTACAATATAGAAAGCCTTACTGTTGCACCTACGATTGATAGTATTTATTCTAGAGTGACTATCGTAACACCCGCTGATGAAGACGTTATTGAACAAATCTGTAAACAACTCAATCGTCTTATCCCTGTAATAAAAGTTGCTCATTTGTCTGTAGATGACGCTATAGAATATGAGATTGGTCTTATAAAAGTTTATATAGAAGACAAAAATCGCTCTGATTTTATAAACATTGTCGCTCAGGCAAAAGCAACAATAATGGACGTAAATGATAAAATCTATACTGTAAAAATAGATGGTACTGAAAAAGAAGTACAAACTTTTGCAGAATTAATCAGACCTTACGGGATAAAAGAATTTGTTCGCTCAGGTAGAGTAGCAATCACAAAAGGAAATCAGTTTTCTAATTTCAAAACTAAAAAAGAAGAACAAATAAAAGTAGAACTTTGATTTTCTGTTTACAAAACCACTTCCATGTGGAATAATAAAAATATATAATGCGAATTGAAAAATATGTATAAAACAAAAACAGTATTAAAAGATAGAACTGTGCAGGTTTTTGTGCATGGTTTTGTGTCTAAAAATTTAATTTTTTTAAAAAAAGCTTTTTCTTTGATAGAAATTATGTTTGCACTTGTTGCACTATCGGTTGCTTTAGCGGCTTTAGTCCCGATAGTTGCAAAAAAACTCAATATATCTGTTCAGTCACTCAATTCCGCTTCTGCAATGAAAAGTGATGAATGTTTTTCTTTAATAAATGAAAACTGTAGTCTTTGTGATATTAGAAAAAAAGTCTGTCTGGGTTGTGATATTGATCCTGGTGCTTGTACATCCGGTAGCACTTTAAACTATGAAAAATGTGTTTGTGAGTATTCATGTAAAGAAGCTTCTTCTCATTGCAAAAATTGTTCATCAGACAATGTTTGTAGTGCTTGTGAAATATATTATTATCCTCAAAATGGCAGATGTTCTTTGTGTCCTGATGGATATTATTGTCCTGATGGAATAAATAAAAAACCTTGCGAAGATGGTTATACTTGTTCGGGTGGAAAAATGGTTACTGCTTGTGCAGAGGGAAAATACTATTCTGATGATTTAAAAACTTGTGTAGATTGTGAACCAGGGTATGCTTGCCATAATGGGGTAAAAACATATTGCAGTGCCGGTACTTATTCTCTTATCACAGGTGCTAGTAGTTGTACTAGTTGTGAATCAAAATATTATTGTAGTGGCGGAAGCAGTCGTTTGTCTTGTGCGTCAAAAACTTCAAATTGTCTTGATTGTAACAAAATAAACGGGGTTTGTAGTTCTTGTAATAGTAGATATTATTTAACTTCTTCAAATAGTTGTGCATCTTGCTCTTCTAATTGTCGAACTTGTAGCAGCTCCAGTTATTGTGAAGAATGCACTTCCGGTTACAAACTTTCAAATGGAAGTTGTATTGCAGATTGCCCATCTAACTGCCAATCTTGTGACAGTTCTGGAAAGTGTACATTGTGTGCCAGCGGGTATAATGTTACACAGGTTGGAACCTGTGTTTATGGTTGTCCTAAAAGAGGTTATGCTTTTGATGGTATTTGTGTTCAATGTGCAGATGGTTATGCTTGGCATGGCTATACTGAATCAAGTAAAGATATTATGTGCGTAAAAGTAGAAACAGTTACCGGAAAATACAAAAATGGAAATTGTTCTGTAGAGACTGATACTTATATGGTTGATATATATAATAAAATCACTAGATTCAATTTGGGTGAACAAGCGGACTGTGACGAAACCTCAAGATTTGCACATATTGTTGGCAACTGTCCAAGCAGAGTAAATGGTGCAAAATGTACAGCTAAAGTTATTGATATATATGGGCTAGTTAAATAATAAAAATATTTTCGTACTATTTTTGTTCATATCTAGGGGGAATTCCCCCTTTATTTTTAAAAAAATATTAAGAAATGTAACAAAAATATCAAATAATGAAATTGTATAAAGAATATATACTTTATATATATGTAAGAATAAAAAAGGAAATTTTAAAATGACAGTTTCATTATTAAATTCAACACTAAATTCAAACAACATCACTACATACAGAAATGAAATCAACAGTCAAAAATCAGTTTCTAATAAAAATATTTCTTCAATGGATAACAAAAACAAAGAAAAATTTGAAGCTCAACAAGCTCAAATCGTTTCTCAATTTTCATCTTCAGTAAACTTTTTTATTCAAGCAACAAGAAACAACGATGATTCAAAAGACAAAGCTTTTGAAGAAGTAAAAATTTCTACAAAAGACGCTTTAAATGACTTAAAAGCATTAATATCAGAAGAAAATATCGTAAAAACAAACGAAGTTGAAAAAGATATAGAAGAAAAAGAAAAAGATTCAAAAACAGATATAAAAGAAAACGGACAAGTAGAATTTGGCAAATTTTTAAATAGAGCACAAGGTATCGTAAATAATTATGCTAACTATTTTACAAAAACAACAAATGAAGATTCTACTCAAAACAAAACAAAAACAAGTGACAAAAACTTCTTCGCTTCTGAAACAATAAAAGAAGAATTGTCATCATTATTCAACATCGAAGAAGTAACATCTAAAAACGACATCGATAGCGAAAAAAATGAATACACAGAAGTTGTTGACAAATTTGCAGATAAATTGATGAACACATTAGCTTCAAAAGCACAAAATGCTTAATTTAACATTGATTTGCTTCTTTGTTGTCTATGAAAAGTAATTGCAAAACGGTGAGCTTCATCTCTGATGCGTTGAAATAAATGCAATGCAGCTGAATTTTTTGCAAAAATAACGGGGGTTTTTTCGTTTGGCAAAAATACTTCTTCTTCTCTTTTTGCTAAAGAAACGATATTCAGTTTTAAATCAAATTCTTTTAAAACCTCCATTACACTAGACAACTGTCCTTTTCCACCATCGATAATAATCAAATCAGGAGGGGAGATTTTACCTTCTTTTATTCGTTTAAATCTTCTGGATAAAATTTCTCTCATTGATTTAAAGTCATCGACTTCGCCTTTTGAGATTGTTTTTAGTTTGTATTTTCGATATTGGGATTTTTTGGGTTCTCCATTTTCAAAAAATACGCCTGACGCTACTGTGTTTGTACCTTGAATGTGAGAAATATCATAGCATTCTATTGTGTGTGGGAATTTATTTAGTTTGAGTTTTTCTTGTATATAAGAACCTACATCATTGTATTCATTTTGGATATTTGAAAGTTCTTTTAATTTTTCTTTTTCTATATTGTGTTGAGCGTTTTTTTGTGCGATAGAAAGTATTTCTTTATCTATTTTTTGGGTTGCTTTTATTATTTTTACTTCTTTATTTAATCTATCTGACAGCCATTTTTTGTATAGTTCTGTTTCTTCAAATATATTTTCCAATATTATTTTTGATGGAAGTTCTTCATCTGACAACATAATATAATATTCACGCAAAGCACTTTCCAAGATTTCGTTTATGTCATTGTTGTCTTTTAAAATTTGCGAAAACGAAAAGTCTTTTTTGTTTATTAATCTTCCTTGTCTGATTTGGATAATGCTAATGCAAATCAAATTGCTATTATGAACCACTCCTACATAATCAGAATTTGATGAAGTTGATTTTAGCATAACGTTTTGTTTTTCTAGAGTTTTTTCTATATCGTTAATGCTATTTCTATACAAAAGAGCTTTTTCAAATTCGCATTTTGAGCTTGCTTTTTTCATTTCGTTTTCGAGAGTTTTTAGTAGTTCTTTTCTTTTTCCTGATAAAAACAACTCGACATTTTTTATTATTTTTTTGTATTCATCAGGTGTGATTTTGTTTTGGCAAGGTGCACAACACTGCCCGATATCGTAATACAAACAAGGGCGAGATTTGTATTTTGGAGTTTTGCATTTTTTTAAAGGGAAGATTTTGTATATTAATTCTAAAGTAGCATGCATTGCTCTAGCGTCTGTATATGGCCCATAGTATGTGCCTTTTTGCGAGTTTTTGTTTGCTTTTCTAACGACAAGAATTCTTGGGTAGTCTTCGTTTGTGATAACAAAATATGGAAATTTTTTGTCATCTTTTAATAGAATATTGTATTTTGGCTTGTGTTTTTTAATGAGTTCGTTTTCAAGAATAAGAGCTTCTATTTCGGAATTTACAACTATGCATTCGATTCTTTCTATTTGAGGAACCATGACCTGTAATTTTACAGAGTTTTTTTTGTCGCCCATAAAATAGCTGTTTACCCTGTTAAATAGATTTTTTGCTTTGCCTATGTATATTATTTCGTTATTTTTGTCAAAATACTGATAACACCCTGGAAGCTTGGGCATATTTTTTACTTGTTGTTTGATTTTTTCGTTTTTGAATGCCATATAAAAATAATAACATATTTTTTGACTAAAAATACTCTGATTAATCGATAGAATTTTTAAAAAATGTTATAAAATAGAAACCTGTGGAATGTTATTACTAAAGTAGTAGAAAAATGTGATACATAGAAAAACAGGGAGGTGCTGTATGATATTAGAATTTAAGGTTGATGAACTTTCTGTTCAGGGTGCTTGGCTTAAAACTCTGTATGATTTGATTGACGAACTAAACTGTAAGTGCCAAACATTTATGGAAGAAAAATACAACACGACCAGAAACTGTTTTGCTCCCGTTCGTGTTGTAAAAATTTCAGGATCTGATACCATGCTTGGTTGGTTAAAACTAAGAATGGAAAGATACAATTATTTTGTTGACTCGTTGAGTTCTCAAATGGATATTTCAACAAGCTTTGTCGATGAAGACTAATTTATTATACTGTAGCAAATTCAACATTCAAGAATTGACCTGTAGCATAGTTTACTTGCAATTCTTGAATTTTTGTTGTGTAAGTATTTCCGTCTAAATTTAATTCCCAATTTGCTTCTTTGTTATTTTTGTATAACATTTCAAATTCGTGAGTGTTTACTTGGATATTTTTTGCTTCTATTCCTTTACCATAAATAGAACCGGGTAAAAATCCTTCTGTTCTGATTTGACGAGGATTTTTATTTTCTTCTCTATTTGCAACTGTAAGTTTTACGTTTGACATTTTTATTTTCTCCTTGACTTAATCTTTTGCTTAAACTATTAATATTATGTTATTAATTATATTTGTTAAATAAAAAAATGCAATTTACTACTAAAACAGTCTTAAAAAAATTTATTAATAAAGAAATTTCATCAGTTGGTTTTGACGAGAGCTATATAAATTCAGCAGTCAAGAAACATTTGTTTTTGTCGATAAAGATTTTTGATGTTACTCCATCTCAAGCGACAATCATAAAGCAAGCCGCTCTTTCTGTCGGCTGCGATTGTGCTGTTAATCGCGGAGTGATTGATTGTTCTGTTAGTTTTTCTGATTGTATTCTATCAGGTACTA
>CAKURN010000075.1 GCA_934675695.1 uncultured Candidatus Melainabacteria bacterium
CTTCTGACAAAGCCAATACATCTTCATCACTCAATGCATAAATTTCTTGTAATCTGCTTTCTTCCGCCGCTTTATCAAATGGATGATTTGTCTTATCTAAATTACAGCTGTAACACAACATCTGCAAATTATCAGGTGTTGTAGTTCCATTAATTTGACCTGAGGCAGGAATTGGACTATATGGGACAATATGGTCACCTGTCATTGCAGCATATTCAAAACGTTTTTTGCAATGCGGACATACGCCACGTTGTCTACAATACTGAGCCTTCTTATCTTTTTCAGAAAACGTTCTTCTGTTTAATAGCTTAGGATCATCGTTGCCATTTGCTTTGGCAAGCACATATTCATAAATACCTTTCGTGCTTTCAAGATGCGAATTATTATCCCTACCGACATCAGCACGAAGAAATGCAACTTCTCTTTCAAGAAGCGTAGCAGACATGGTATTATTTGTATGATACAAATTATACATAAAACCCCATTCAACCGCTTGCATATCTTTATTATATGTGGGAAATAACCTTTTAACCCATCTAATTACATTCTTAAAATATTCAAATAATTCATCAGCTGCTACAGTATCATTCCTATGGTTTTTCATATAAGCAAGAATGTCTTCATCTTTTTTGCTGTTTATTTTCCAAGTTACAACTTTTTCATAAATAGTCTGTCTATCCCATTCACCTTTAATATAATCACTGCCCGATTTGCCATTTTGTATATCAAATGAATAGGCGTTTTTGCCATTCCTTATCTTTGTATCGACAAAGTACTTTTTAGCCAAAGTCGTACCACAACCGCATGCAATAGCAGATCTCATTTCTTGTCTAGTTAAGGGTTCACCAGCCGTATTAATTCTTTCAAACCAAGATAACTTTTCTTCCAGCGTATCTGCTTCGCATATATAAACTGTGAACATATCATAATCAAGGAATTTAGTATTATCCACCAGTCCATCAAATTGAGTACCGTCTTCCATACCAAATTCATTATTCTTGAATTTACACATAGTAATAATTCTTTGCTGCCCATCAAGGCATTCGTATAAATTTTCTCCGGCCTGGTTAACCCCGATTTTTACCCAAAACATCACATTAATCGGATAACCATGCATAATAGAATCTATCAAAGCTTCTTGCCTTTTGCCGCCGCCGTTAGAACCTTTATCCCATACAAATTCTCTTTGGTAAGCAGGTCTAACGTTTAATCTGCCATGAAAAGCTTCTACAGCTCCTGTTGCATAATCATTTATATACCCATCAACCAAATCCGACACTTTAATATTGGTTTGAGCTACTATCTTCATCATAATTAATTATCTCCAAAACACTCAGGATGTGCTTTTATATAAGAATCTTTGAATTTAATAATTAGTCTTCCGTACGGCACAACTGGCTTCCCGTCTTTATAAAAATACATACGCCATACAGACGAATGTCCAGGTAAAGTTCTATCAATTTCTTTTGGGATTGGTGTAATTCCGAGTTCTTTGCCAAGTTTACCTATGCCAATTCCAATTATATCAAATTGATCAACACAGTATTTATCCATAAATGACACCGGAACCCCCATAAGTCCCTTATAATCACAAGGAATTTGAGTAACTTTATCCACATTAATGGCATCATAATTTGCGTACTTGTTATACATATCTTCGTGACCTTTGTACACAAATCCCAAATCTTGCGGTAACGCAGTATGTCGCTTTTCATGGTCAAGATTCGTATACCATCTGACTCCATTTACTCGCCAATATAACTTTTCATCTTTAATATAGGCATTTTTAGGATTTGACATCTTTTCGGGGTTGTACAATTCTTTAGGTCCAACAAAATAAGTAGCACCACCATTAAAGCAAGTTACCCCCATCCATACTTTGCCTTGTAGGATATATGGAAAGAAGTCTTTATTCTGTACAGCATTTAGATTTCCTATAATTAAAAACTGTTTCTCGTATTTGATAAGTTGAGCGACATATTCCCTGAACAAACTAAAGGGCGGATTTGTAACAACAATATCAGATTCCTTTAAAAGTGAAATAGATGTCTCACTTCTAAAATCTCCTGCCTCATAATATAAATCTTTTTTTATGCTTCTATTTTTACCATCAATCTTTTCTCGTGTAACAATTTGGATTTGTTTACCTTCTTCATCAAGAGCTGCATTCCCAATTAAAGGGGTCATTATCTTGCCACCCTCAGTTTCCAAAAAATACTTTGCACCTCTTATATCTAAATCTTTTTGTGTTCCAACCAAATATGCTTTCGTTTCTTTAACTCTCAATACATAAGGCATATTGGGCTTTCCGATTTCCGTCCCTAAAATAAAGCTGGATTTATAACCAGTTGCAATTAATTCTTTTAAACCCAATCTATTAAAATTCATCAAAAAATACTTAACAAAATTCGATTCAAAAGGATCATCGCAATTACAAAAAACTACCTTGTTTTCAAATTTATCAGAATAATGACTCATTTCAGCTTGAATATCAGAAAGCTGAGTGTAAAACTCATCATTTTTAGCTTCTTTTGCTGCCGATAGAGCTACATTTGGCATATTAACCCCTTGTTATCAAAGTAATACAGTTCATTATAAAATAAAACTATTTTATAAACAATAAAAAATTGCCACAGGAACTCTCTTTCATACAATTTATGTAAATAATAACAAAAGAATCTCTTATTTTTCCAAAACTGCAACGGTTTCGATATGATACGTATAAGGAAACAAATCCACACCTTGAATTGATTTTAATTTGAAATCATTTTCAATCAACAAATCAACATCTCTTTTTAGAGTTTCAGGATTACATGAAACATAAATTATATTTTTTGCAAGCTTCATAACCGCCTTTAATCCCTCTTTATCACAGCCGGAACGAGGCGGGTCAAGTATTATATAATCAAATATTTTGTTTTCTTTTTCAAAATTCAAAAAGTGCTTTTTCGCATCTCCTGTTAAAATTTCGTAGTTTTTTATTTCATTTAGTTCAAAATTTTCTTTTGCAAATTTTGTTGCTTCTACATTTTGTTCAACCAATGTGATTGATTTTGCTTTTTCTTTTAAATAAATTCCAATAGCACCGACTCCGCCATAAGCATCCAGTATAGAAGAATCTTCTTTCACATTTTCTTTTACTATATCAAACAACTCAACTGTTGCGTATGGATTTACTTGAAAAAAGCTCACAGGGCCGATTTTGTAGCGTCTATCTTTTAGGTTTTCTATAATAAAATCATCGCCTAAGATTTTTGTTGTGTTTTCGCTCAAGATAGAATTTGTTTTTTTAGGGTTAAAATTTACAAAACAGCCTTTTATTATTGGAAATTCATTTTTTAATTTTTCAAAAAATGGTTTCAAATTTTTACTATCATATTTTTCTATATTCAAAACAAAAACAACCAAAACACTATCTAGAGTAGAATTTATCCTAAATAATACATTTTTCAAAAGACCTTTGTGGTTTTTTTCGCTGTAGCAATCAAATTCCCAATTATCGCGAATAAATTGAGTGATTTTGTTGATTATATCAGGCTGCATCGGGCAAAATTTTATATTAGTCAAATCATGGGAGTTGTTTTTAAAATATCCCATCAAAATTCTTTTAGAATTTTTGGTTTGACGAACGGGGTATTGGATTTTGTGACGATAAGCAAGTGTTTTTGGACTTTTTTTGAATGAAAGAAGGTTTGTTTTTATGTTTTTGAAAATATCTTTTAAAACTTCTTGCTTTTGCTGAATTAAAAAATCATAATCGTAATTTTGCAATTGGCAACTGCCGCATGCATTATACAAAGGACAAAGGGGTTTTGTTCTATGAGATGAAGATTCTATTATTTCAACTATTTCTGCTCTTGCAAATTTCTTGTTTAAAGATGTAATTTTTGCTTTTACTTTATCTCCAACAACGGCATTTTTTACAAATACAACAAACTTTTCTTCGCCAAAACGACAAAGCCCGTCGCCTCCATAAACCAATTTTTCTATCGTCAAATCTACAGTATCACTTATTTTTAGCATAATTAATAACAAAAATACCTATCAAAATCCACGTCCTCAAAAGAACTCAACAGTTGATAAATTTCGTCTTCTTCACTCATTCTTTGAAAATTGTACTCATCAAATTTCCACATTTTGGGATTTATCCCGCAACAACGAATGATATCATGTTCGTAGAGAATTTTTAGTTTCTTTTTTACAACGTCCAAGCTCAGATTAACCCTTTTTGACAGTTCTACCGCCGTAATTCCTTTTTCGTTTGAATGTTTTTCAGGGGTCAAAAACATAAGCTCCAACCCGACGAGCTTTAGTTCTTTGTCTTCATTTTCATAATCATATTCAAACATATTCATATAATACCCCAAAATGAAATTTTTTTTAACAGAGGATATAAAGATAGTATAAAGAAAACGCATTTTTGTTTTTTTATTGTGTAAAATAATATCAATAGAAGAAAGTTAAGAGGAAGAAAAATGCAAGCAGTTGTAAATTCTAACGTAGTGAAGCAAGAAAACATATCAGAAAAATTGGATTATTTACTAGGACAAGCAGACACAGTAACAAAAAATGATGTAGAAAACTCTATCGTTGCAATGGGCAACAAAGTAGTTAAATTTCTTGTTGAAAAACTTACAACTCTAAAAGGTTTGCAAAGAGGCATTGTTGCAATGAGTCTTATTAGAATTGGTGAAGGTTCTATTGCTCCATTAAAAGAACTTGCTCTTGAACATGTTGAATATCAATGGATGGCAGATTATTTGTTATCAGAAATATAATTAAAACAAATTTAAAAACTAAAAGAAGTCTTTTTGAAGGCTTCTTTTTTTATTCTTTAATTTAATTTTGAATAAACAGGGTTTGCTGCAATTAGTTTTTGCACTCCTTGGATGCCGCCTTTTGCTCTGATTTTTGCTATATAGTTTTCTCTTTTTGCCAAAGGTTCGCTTGATGTAATGAGATTTTTATCTCTTTTAACAAACTCATTCCATGCCTGAGTTTCTGAAATCCAAGCTCTCAATTCTTCTGTTCTTGAATTTGTAAAAGTATGATGTTGGGATTCGTGAGCGATTAAACAAGCAATGCATTCAGGACTTGCACTTCTGTGTTCATTGCTGATATAAATCACAAGCCCGTTGTCTTTTGTTTTTATAGTTACGGCTTCACAGTCTTTATAGCCATATACATTCAAATCCCTAAACATAACCCTGATTGTTTTTCTTGTTGCATTTCTTCCGAGCAATATCGCAACAACATCACGTCTGTTTATTGATTCCAGGCTCGTTAGAGCTTTTGTTATTTTGGGATTTGTCGAAATCCTTGAATAATCTGTTGCAAATACATCTGATGTAAAAACAAAAATATTAAACAGGATTAATAATCCAACTACAAACTTTTTCATCTTTTTCTAAACCGTTATTGTCATCTTATTTATACAAAATAAGTAACGGTTGTTTTATTCAAAACTTTAGTATTTTAATTACTTTTTTACAAAAATTAATATTAGCCCAAAATCCTGATTATTCTAGGAATTTATTTCATTTCAAAAAGAATTAAGATACATTTTATGATAAAGAAGAAATTTTATATTTTATTTAGTGTTGTTTTTACACTATTTTGTCTGTTGGGTTTGTTTGGTGTTTCTTTTTGTTATGAACCTGTACAAGTCGTTAATATCACAAAAGAAGATATCCAAAACGCAAGACCCACAACACCTGATGTATATTTGACTCCAAAAGAATTAAAAATTGTAGAAATGATGGAAAGAAGACATTTTTTAAACACTTATCCTGATTTGTCCGCAAAAGAACGCCTAAAAAACCTCGAATATGAGCTTTTGGGGAGATGTTGGCAATATACAGATAAAGAAACCAGACTAAAAACTCTAAAACTCGCTTCTTCAAATATTATGTTACAAGGAACGTCATTGCCTGCTTCTATCAGTTCAAAACGCAATGCAAAAAGAATGACGAATGATGCCATAAAAATGAGAAAAAAAGATGATGTAGGACTAATTGACGGTATGTTGAGGCTCATTAGCCCTGAAACATACCGTCAATATAGAAGTTATTCTGATAAGATGTATAATGATTATGAGTATTGATGGTTATTCGTCTTATTTTTCACCTAATATGTCACATGCAAATTTTAGGTATTTTTCTCTGTCGTCAGGAGAATCGAAACTGTTGATTAGATTTGCCAAATTTCCAAAACCATGTGCTCCTGATATCCATCTGAGCATTTTTATATCATCACCATCATTAAGTCCATTATTTTCTGCTTTTTTATATAAAATTTCTAATGCTTTTTTTGCAGTGTCATAATCATAAACACCATCTTTATTAAACTCATAAGTTTCATCTATTCCATCGAATTCTTGTTCAAGCCCTAAATCATAAATTAATTTTTTTATATCATCACCATCACATTCGATACTGCTAATATCACAGAGTTCGTTCAAGTAGTCAGCTAATTCGTCACTATCATCACTTGCTCCTAGTAAGTACTGCAGTTTATATGTAGTTTCTAAATTTTCTTTAATAGTCTCATCTTCTAGACTATCTATCATACTTCTTATTGTTGTAAAATAGTCTTCAGAACCAATTGTTATAGTAGTTTCCGCATTATTAGCTGTTGTTGTTTTTTTCAAGCTTGTAATTTTACCTTCTTCATTTGTAATTATCGTATATGCTGTATCTTTCATCTTGACTACTTCGGTTTTATTTTTATCTACATCTGTAGCAGTCTCATAACTACACAACATAGCATCTTCGCTCACTACATTGTTCATAATATCTTTACTTTTAAAATTTATCAAGTAGGTTTTCTTGTCCTTATCATAAGTATATGTACCTACTTGTTGTCCTTGTTTGCCTTCGTCATCAAGTTCATA
>CAKURN010000076.1 GCA_934675695.1 uncultured Candidatus Melainabacteria bacterium
TGTGCGATTTTAAAAGGCGGAAAAGAATGTGAAAAGACAAACACGATTTTCTATAATCTTTTAAACCAAGCTCTAGACGAAATAGAAAACTTCCCAAAAAACGTTATTTCGCTTGTTTATTCTAGACAAGACGTCAAAGATATGCTTGAGTTTGATGAATATATTAATCTCATTATCCCAAGAGGCGGCAATAAACTCGTTAAATTTATAAAAGAAAATACAAAAATTCCTGTTTTGGGGCATGCTTCAGGCATTTGTCATATTTTTGTTGACAAAGATTGTGATTTAGAAGAAACTTCAAAAATAATTACAGACGCAAAAACCCAATATCCTAGTGCTTGTAACGCTGTTGAAACTGTTTTGGTTCACAAAGACTACAAATTTTTAAATGAATTAAAACAAAAGCTAAAAGAAAACGGAATAGAAATCAAAGAAAATCCAAAAGACTTTTCTTTTGAATATGGAGATAAAATTCTATCTCTAAAAGTCGTAAACGACATCGATGAAGCAATCGAACACATCAACAAATACGGTTCAGGTCACACTGATTCAATTTTGTCTAACAACAAAGAAAACATAGAAAAATTTATGGATTTGGTTGATTCTTCTTCTGTATTTGCAAACTGTTCGACTAGATTTTCTGACGGGTTTAGATACGGTTTTGGTGCGGAAGTAGGTATTTCAACCAACAAAACCCACGCAAGAGGCCCTGTCGGACTAGAGGGACTCACTATCTACAAATACAAATTATACGGAACCAACAATATTGTTGACGATTATGCAAAAGGCATAAAAACTTTTACACACAAAATACTATAAAGGATTTTTGATATGGCAAAAGTATACAAAGCAAAATGGATAATACCTTCAGACGGCAATGTTTATGAAGATTCTGCTCTTGTGGTTGATGAGGGCAAAGTCCAAGAAATAATAAAACAAACCGATCTCGATGAGGCTTTGTATGAGCATATAAAAGACTTTAAAAACTCAGTAATAACCCCTGGGTTTGTCAATTTGCACAATCATCTTCAATATACCCAAGTAAAAAACAAAAAGAAAAAAGATTTAAAAGAAAAAATAAAAAGACTCTACACAATGTTTAAAAAATACTATTTTTTAACAGGAATTTCCAAAAAATCTTTTATCTACAAGCTTGCAAATTTGCTGTCTGAGTATTTTTGTATGTCAAAAGACGAAAAAAAATCTTCATTCAAAAAAGGGCTGGAATTGAGCCTGTTGAATGGCACAACCGCTCTTGCTCAATTGTCAAAAGAAAGCAAATACTTTAATCTTTTGAATGAAACGCCTTTAAAAACTTATTTGTTTTTTGAGTTGTTTTCTGATTCTGTAGAAACAAGTAAAGAAGAATTTCGCTCAATTCAAAAGAAAATTGAAAAATTTAAAAACCAAAAATCCCAAAACACATTTATCGGCGTTGCTCCGCATAGTGTGTGCTGCGTGCATAAAAGGCTCTTTAGGATTTTGGCTAAATACTGCAAAAAACACAACATTCTAATGACCCTTCGACTAGCAGAATCAAAAGAAGAAATGGAATGGCTAAAACATGGTTTTTCTGATATTGATTTGTTAAACGAATTTACCGGAAACAAAAAATTTGAACCAATCACAGAAAATCTCACCCCTGTGCAATACCTAAAAGAACTAGGGATTTTATCTAAACAGTTGATTATTTCTTATGGAAATTTTTTGTCAGAAGCTGACCTTGCAACATTGTTAGAAAGCAAAGTATCGCTTGCTTATTGCCCTAGAATTAGTGACAATTTGCACAACAAAAAACTAAATCTGGATGAAGTTTTGAAGTATTTTCCTAATCGTTTCGGGTTTGGGGTAAATTCTTTAGCATTTAATCAAGATTTGTCTTTGTTAAACGAATTAAAATACGTGAACAACGGCATTTTAGATGCAAAAGAAGCAATCAGATATTTGACTATTATACCTGCAAAAATTCTTAGACTAAATAATACCATAGGTTCTCTAGAATGCGACAAAGACGCTGATTTTAACGTTTTTGAATTAAATGAAAACGAAGATTATAATGCAATATTAAATAAAGAAAGACCAACCCATGTCTATATAAATTCTAGACGTGTTGTAAAATATGGTCAATTGAATATAAAATAAAAACAAAAAAATCGCACTTTTTTGTTAAAAAGTGCGGTGTTACTAAATTAGTTTAATAAATCTATTTCATATCAGACATCAAACGACCTGAAACTGTAACTGATTTAGGCCCTGCTGAAACGCCATCATTACCAATAAAGATATAATATCTATCACCTTCTAATTGGTTCATTTTGCTAGATGAAACTACGCCACTTTTTACTTGGTCTTCAACTTTGTTTGGACCTTTAGCAAGACCGTTAACATCAACTGCAACAACTAAACAAGAATTGCTTTTAGCACTAGCTGCAGAAGTTTGTTCCATAATAATAGCTTTTGTATTGCAGCCTGTGTCACCAATGGTATTATCATTTAATACTTTGTATGCTAAACCATCTTCTGTAATAATCCAAGGTGATTCAGCGTTGTTGCTAGAAGTTCCTGCTATAGCACTAGTAGAAGTGCTACCATAAGTTGTACCTTGCCAAGTTACTTTTGTAACAGTGTTATCACTTGTTAATAGTTCAGTTGAAGACAAATCACGTACATCATATTCTTTTACTGATAAATTTGAATTTAAAGAAGCAAAGAAGTTTTTTGCACTTGTTATTGAATTTGAAGTAGGCAGTTGACCTGCAATCTTTTCAACCGCTGCGATATTAGTTACAGCATTAAATGCTTTTTTATAAGCAGTCTTAAATTGAGCCTCATTTACACCTTTCATTAAAGATGGAACAGTCATTGTTGCAATAACACCAATTACCATCAATACAATTAGAATTTCGGCTAACGTAAATGCCTTTTTAATCCTCATTTATATTTCTCCTTTTAGTTTTTAACATGATAATATTAATTCATTCATTGATTATAGTCAATACCTTATAATCAATAGTTTGATTGAAATATTTACTAGAATATTTATATGGTTCAAGAAAATGAAATCAATGATGAACAGAAGAAAATACTTCTAAAAGCAATTGGCAAAGTTGTTTTTAATAAAAGAACAAAAATGAAAAAAGGAATAAATCGTTTTTCCTTTGAGTATGAAATAGGAAACGGTCTACTATCCAGATTGGAACATGGAACAACCGACACAAAAATTACAACTTTGTGGAAGTTGGCGAACGCTTTTAATATAAAATTTTCAGAACTTGCTCAATTAATTGAAAAGGAGCTTCCTGAAGACTTTAATTTCTATGATTAAAGCAACTACTTGCATTATTTTTTTATTTTTGTAATACAATAAAAGTATTATGAAAGTATATTTAGGAATTGATGTAGGTTCCGTTACTACAAAAATAGCGTTGGTCGACGAAAACGGAAAACACGTAGATAGTTACATGACTAGAACTGCAGGGCAACCGGTTATTGCTGTTCAAAAATGTTTAGACAATTTGCTCTCACAAGCTAAAGAAAAAGGGCTTGAAAACGAATACGAAATCATGGCTGCAGGTACAACCGGCTCAGGAAGAAACCTAGCAGGGGCTTTGGTTGGTGCTGATGTTATAAAAAACGAAATTACGGCTCACGCTGTTGCTGCAACAAATGCTATACCGGATGTTCAAACTATCCTCGAAATAGGCGGACAAGATTCAAAAATCATCATTTTAAGAGATGGTATTGTAACAGATTTTGCTATGAATACGGTTTGTGCAGCAGGCACGGGAAGTTTCCTTGATCACCAAGCACAAAGATTGAATGTCGATATAAAAGATTTTGGCGACATTGCCCTTCAATCAAAATCACCTGCAAGAATAGCAGGACGTTGCGGGGTTTTTGCCGAGTCAGATTTAATCCACAAACAACAACTCGGCTATGCTGTTGAAGACTTGTTATATGGACTTTGTCAGGCTTTGGTTAGAAATTACATTTCTAATTTGGCATTAGGAAAAGACCTTCTTCCAAAAATTTCTTTCCAAGGCGGTGTTGCAACAAACAAAGGTATGGTAAAAGCATTTGAAGAAGCTCTAGGTCATGAAGTAATCGTTCCTCCACATCACCAAACAATGGGTGCAATCGGGGCTGCTATGCTTGCTATGGAACATCATCAATTTACAAACCAACCTACAAAATTTAAAGGTTGGACAATAAAAGATATGGAATTTCATTCTATAACTTGTCAATGTACAGGCTGCTCTAACAATTGTGAAGTTATTACAATTTTAGAAGGCAAAGAAGAACAAAATAGAGAAGAAATCCACAAAATCACCGACATAAAAGGCAATATCATTGCTCGTTGGGGCGGTACTTGCGGAAGATGGGATATAAACTAAAGGAACTTTAAAATGCACAAAAAATCAAGAGAAGAAATAAAATTAATGCGTATGGCAGGTAATATTGTTGCTCTGGTTCATCAAGAGATGAAAAGAGTGATAGAGCCTGGTATTTCTACTCTTGAGTTAGATAAAATTGCTTTTGATATTATCAAAAAAAACAAAGCGATACCGACTTTTTTGGGATACAATGGTTTTCCAAACTCAATCTGTGCTTCAGTTAATGAACAAGTAGTCCATGGGATACCTTCAAAAGACGTAATATTAAAAGAAGGCGATATAATTTCTATTGATGTTGGTGCTACTTTTCGTGATTTGGTGGGAGATGGTGCTTGGACTTATGCAGTTGGAAAAATTTCTCCTGAAGTCGAAAATCTTTTAAAAGTCACTGAAAAAGCCCTTTTTAAAGGTATTGAACAAATGATTCCGAACAATCCTCTAGAAAACGTTTCTGCTGCTATAGAAGATGTTGCAACAGAAGCAAAAGTAGGAATAGTTAGACAATACGGCGGTCATGGTGTTGGACATCAAATGCATGAAGAACCGTTTTTGTTCAATTATCGCACAGGTTCAAACGTGATAATCAAACAAAATTGTGCTATTGCAATAGAGCCTATGCTTAATTTAGGGGTTGATGAAGTTCATACTCTGGTTGATGAGTGGACAGTTGTAACAGATGACAACAAACCCTCTGCACATTTTGAACATACTGTTATTGCAACAGAAGATGGCCCTTTGATTACAACAAAATTGCTCTAGATTATTTCTGAAAACGGCTAATAATCAATGCACCAATCCCTAAAACAAAAGTTCCAATCGAAGCAAACTTTTGAAAATTGCCTGTGATTTTGGGTTTTGGGATGTATTTGTATTTTGTGTATGGATTTTCTTGTTTCTTTATTTCTACCGTATCTGCCATTGGCGTTGTTGATATATTAGGAACGCCCACTATACCTACATAAGGGCGGTTGTATTTTCTTTCTTCTTTTTTTTCTTCTGTATTTTGAGTAGAATTTTGGGTATTAGAATTTTCTTCCATAGTGCTTGGAAGCGGTTGTTTGATAAAATTTTGTGACGAAATCGGTGCTGTCATATTAATATAAAAACCATAACTTGAAAATAATTGCTTTTAAAACGAAAGACTCATAAAAATGAGTCTTTCAAAAGTCTTTGTCTATTCTCCTTACAAGCAACCTTCCTTTGACTTCAACCTTTCACTGTAGCATTGAATCTTTTTGCTTGTTTCATCATTTATAAACTCCCTACGTCTTATAAATGACGCTTACTCTTATATAAAGTAAATTTACAATGCCAGATTTCAAAACTTGTTTTATTTGTTACATTTCTTAATAATTTCTTATAAAAGCAATAAAAAATCGGGCTTTTGCCCGATTCAATGTTTTTTTAAAAGAATTAACCTTCTTGTTTTTGTTTATCAATCATACCTTGAATTTTGTTGATTAATTCTTCACCTTTTTTTGCCATATCGTTGCTTATAGATTCTGCTTTTTCTTGAATTTCTTTGACTGCATTTTGAGCTTTATCATAAGCTTTTTGAGAAGATTCTTTTATCATTTCACGAGTTTCTTCACCTGATTGTGGTGCTAATAAAATTCCTGCAATTGCACCTACAACGCCACCTACGACGAAACCTGCTATAAATTTACCTGCTGACATAGTTTATTTCCTTTCTTTATTTTTTAAATAGTCCTAAACCAAAAGATAATCCTTTTAGAATACCTTGTGTGAAATTTTTCAATTTTCCGCCTAAGCAAGAAGTAGCACCAACAAAAGATGTAAGGCTGGCTTTTGTTGATTGGAATTTTGCATCGGCAGAATTTGCAATAGAATTTATCGATTTTGCAGCTTGTTGAAGTTCTTTTAAAGTGGGTTCAATTTCTTTTTTTACGCTGGTAAGTATCGTATCTGCATTGGCACTTAATTTTGTAATGCTGATAAGAAATTTAACCGCATAAACGCACAAAACAATCAAACAAACCGTCGTTGTCGAAATTAATAAAATTACAAAATATGGTATCATACTGTTCATTTTGACCTACATTTCATCAACATTTGTTTCGTTATTTTTTGCTTTTGCAAGCTGTCTTGCTTTCAAATAGTCGTTGAATTTGTTGTATGCTTCTTCGATTTTGTCTTTTGAAGTTTTCAAAACATCGAGCGCTTGTTCTTTTGCTTTTATTACTTCAGGTGAATATTTGTCTTTGAAATCATCTATTGTTTTTTTCAATTCACGTCTTGATTCTTCGCCTGAACGTGGAGCAAGCAAAACACCCGCTACGATTCCGCCTACGACACCTGCTAAAATGCCCATTGCAAAATTGAATGATTTGTCTTTGTTGTTAGACATATTTTCTCCTTCTTGTTTGAGATAATTATAACATTTTTTAAACATAAATTAAAGTAGCAAAAAGTATAAGAAAAAATGCTTGCAAAAAAAAATTGTTTTTGGTATAGTAAGTGAGTACCTTTGATAAGGT
>CAKURN010000077.1 GCA_934675695.1 uncultured Candidatus Melainabacteria bacterium
TCTTGTACAAGAAAATGATTACAAATCAGCACGATTTAAGTTTTTAAAATTATTAGAAACTGAACCTTTTAACTCAGAAGCACTTTATATGTGTGCTTTATGTTCAACAAGACTAAAAAAATACCAAGAAGCTGTTGAATACTGTAAAAAAAGCATTAGTATAGAACCTCAAAAAATAGACAATTATTTGTTAATTGCAGAATGTTATTTGAATTTAGAAAAGAAAGAAGACTGTTTTAAAGTCTTTGAAGATGCGGAAAACAAAATAAAAAAAGATTGGAGATTTTACAATTCTTGGGCTTTGTCTTTGCAGTATTACAATTTTTTTGAAGAATCTGTTGAAAAATTCAAAAAATCGATTGAGCTGGACGATAGCCAAAACTGCGTCTACAATGCTCTTGCAAATTCTTTAATAAGACTAAACAAGCTAGATGATGCAAAAACCTACATAAAAAAAGTTTTATCAAACGACAAAAATTCTGCTTCTTCTTATTTTAATTTAGGACAAATATTGCTAAAACAACAAATATATGATGAAGCGATAGACAACTTCAAAAGAGCAGTCACACTGGATAAAACCCTAATAAAAGCGTATGGTAATATTGCACTATGCTATGATTCGCTAAATGAAAAAGACAAAGCTATAAAATACTGGCTCAAGGCTATTGAATATGACAAAAACGATAAAAATAGCCTTATCAATCTTTCTCTTGAATATTTAAAAAAAGAAGAAGATATAGAAGAAAACAAAACGAAAGCAATCAGATATGCGAGAACGGCTTGGGAAATAGACAAAAATGACGTTAATATGAATTTCAAATACGGGCTTGTTTTGATGCAAAGCGGTGAATTTTATCGTGCAATAGAAAGATTGGAAGACGCCTTTAGACTCAATAACGAAGACAAAAAGCCCCAAATGGCGATTTCTGAATGTTATTTAAAATTGAACAAGCCAAACCAAGCACTTGAAAATCTAAATAAATATATTGATGAAAATTCTCAAGAAAAAGACTATTTGATGCTCAAATTGTTGATTTTAACTAAAATATACGAAAATGAAAAAAATGAAAATTTAAAATTAACAATAATTGAAATTTGTGATAAAATACTTGAGAAATATGGCGAAAACCATATTGTGTCTGTAGCGAAGCAATCTATGATGTAAAAATCCTTAAAAAAGAGGTATGAATGGGACTTGTAGTTCAAAAATTCGGTGGCACTTCTGTTGCTGATATAGAAAAAATAAAAAACGTAGCAAATGCTGTAATTAAAGAAAAGAAAAACGGAAATTCTGTTGTCGTTGTTGTTTCTGCAATGGGACATACAACAGACAATTTGGTTAAAATGGCAAAAGAAATAACTTCTTCTCCATCAGAAAGAGAAATGGATATGCTAATGTCAACCGGAGAACAGATTTCTATGTCTTTGCTTGCAATGGCGATTAATGAAATGGGCTATAGTGCAATCAGTATGACCGGTTTACAAGCCGGTATAAAAACAGAAGATTGCCACATGAGAGCAAGAATTGTTGATATTGATACATCTAATATGAAAGTCCACTTAAATGACGGCAAAATCGTCATTGTTGCGGGATTTCAGGGTGTTTGCGGAAATAATGAAATAACTACACTGGGTAGAGGTGGTTCAGATACAACAGCTGTCGCTTTAGCTTGTGCATTAAATGCTGATAGATGTGACATATATTCTGATGTAGAAGGCGTTTATACAACTGACCCCAGAATAGTAGCTACTGCACAAAAACTGTCTAAAATTTCTTACGAAGAAATGCTAGAACTAGCCAGAGTAGGTGCTAATGTACTTCACCCTCGTTCTGTTGAAACGGCAAAATTACACAATATGCCAATGAGAGTCAGAAGCTCTTTTAAACTCGATGATTTAGGAACTTTAATAATAGGAGTTGATGAAATGGAATTAACAAAACCCGTTACAGGTGTTGCCAGTGACAAATCGCAATTGAGAATAGTCATTTGTGATATCGTAGATGAACCGGGTAATGCTGCTCGTTTGTTCAATTTGCTTGCTGAACACAATTTGAGTGTTGATATGATTATTCAATCTTATGCAAGAAACTCCAAAAACACAAACGACATAGCGTTTACAATTGCAAAAGATGATTTTGACAAATTCAATTCTATAAAAGACAAAATTTCTTCTATCCTTTCTGCTACAAATATCTTCATTGATGAAGATATAGCAAAAATCTCGATAGTTGGTGCAGGCATGATAGACAGACCCGGTATTGCTGCAAAAATGTTTGATACATTGGCACAAAACAAAATAAACATCAAAATGATTTCAACAAGCGAAATTAAAATCAGTTGCTTAATTGAAAAGAAATATTCACAAGCTGCAATAAAAGCTCTTGCAGAAGTGTTTAACTTAGATGGAGCTCAAGTTGCTGATGTAAAGGGCGATTTGCCAACTTTGTAATAAATGCAAAAAGTTTTAGAAAATTTTTTATTAAATAATCAAATTGAAGACACAAAAGTAATTGTCGGGTTTTCAGCCGGACCGGATAGTGTGTGTCTTGGGCATTTGTTTTCAAAAATAAAAGAAAAATACAAACTAGATGTGATTTTGGCTTATTTTAACCATGGCTGGAGAAAAGAAGCCAAAGAAGAAGAATTATTTACGGAAAAATTCGCAAACGATTTCGGGTTTTCTTTTGAAATAGGAAAAGCTAAAGAAAATGCCAAAAAAACAGAAGAAATAGCTAGAGAATTAAGGTATGAATTTTTTGAAAATGTAGCAATCAAATACAATTCAAAATTTGTATTTTTAGCTCACAACAAAAATGACAATATAGAAACTCTAATCTATAGAATAATAAAAGGCACTTCTATTGCCGGTCTGTGTGCTATTCCAAAAATTCGAGATATTTATTATAGACCTTTACTTGATGTCACTAAGAAAGAAATTTTTGATTATTTGAAAAAAAACAAACTTGATTACAAAATCGACAGTTCTAACGAAAATTCAAAATATAAAAGAAATCTGATAAGAAACAAAATTCTTCCGATTTTTGAAGAAATAAACCCAAAATATATTGATTCTATAAATAATTTGATTTTAAATTCTATTCAATCTTCAAAAATAATTCAAAAAGAAATAGAAAAAACAAAACAAGAAATTTTTCAAGAAGACAAAATTTTTTATGAAAAATATACAAATTTAAAACAAGAAATACGTCTTGAGATTTTGAATGATTTTATTGGCGGTTATTTGAAATATCGAAACAGGAAAAATCTTTTGATGTATGATGATTTTATTATGCAAAACAAATGCTCAAAAACTTCCCTTAATCAAAACTGTTTTTTGAGAACAAGAAGAAAAATGATATTTATAGAAAAAAGGTAAAAATGGAAAAAGACATCAAAGATTTAAAAGTTCTTATAGATTCAAACAAATTAAAAGAAAGAATTAAACAAGTCGCTTCTGAAATAAATTCCAGTTACGACAACAACGAAGTTTTGAATTTGATTTGTGTTTTAAGAGGGGCAGTAATGTTTTTTACGGAACTGTCTAAATACCTGAAAATGCCTGTCAAAATGGAGTTTGTGTCTTTATCCAGCTATGGAAACAATGAACAATCAACAGGACAAATAAAATCTTTCAATCTTAATTTGCCAAAATTTGAAAACGAAAATGTTTTGGTTGTAGAAGATATCGTTGATACAGGGCTTACGCTTGATTTTTTGTTGAAATTTATAAAACACAAATGCAAAGCAAAAGATGTAAGACTCGCTGTGTTGTTTGACAAAAAATGTGCCAGAAAATACGATGTCGTACCTGATTTTTCTGCGTTTGATATAGATAACAAATTTATTGTAGGTTTTGGGCTTGATTATTGTGAATTGTATAGAAATCTGGATTATATCGGGTATTTTGAATAAAAATGAAATTTTTACATTTAGCTGATTTGCATATAGGAAAAAAAGTAAACGATATTTCAATGATACAAGAGCAAAAAAACGCTCTCAATCAAGCACTAAATTTGATTGATAGAGATGATATTGATTTTGTTATTGTAGCAGGCGATGTCTTCGATAGGCCTATACCTTCTATTTCAGCTTTAGAAGTTTTTAGTGATTTTTTGGTAGAAATAGAAAAAAGAAACAAAAAAATATTCATTATTTCAGGCAATCACGACAATTTAGAAAGACTTTCTTACCTTTCAAAATTGCTCAAAAAGAACAATATTTATTTTTCAGATACTTTCAATGGAAAACTGGAAAAATTTGAACTGGAAAATAATGTGAATATTTTTCTTTTGCCTTATTTATATCCTGCTATAATTAGAAAATTCTACCCAAAAGCCGAAATCAACAACTATACCGATGCAATAAAGACGGTAATTGGAAATACAAATTTAGATAAAGAAAAATTCAATATTTTAGTTGCTCACCAGTTTGTTTGCGATTGTGAAAACGAATATATTCAATCAGATAGCGAAGAAAAATCAGTCGGTGGTGTTGATATAGTAGAGTCTTCTGTTTTTGAAGATTTTGACTATGTTGCATTGGGGCATTTGCATTGTCCTCAAAAAATTAAAAAGGAAAAAATTCGCTATAGCGGTTCATTGTTAAAGTATTCTTTTTCAGAAATTAATCAGAAAAAAGTTTTTACAATTGTTGAAATAAATGATAAAAAAGAAATAAATATTTCCTTTGAAAAAATAGATTTTCTCCATGAAATGAAAGAATACAAGGGCTATATAGAAGAATTTTTAAACAGTGATTTTTATTCAAAAATAAAAACAGATGATTATATTCATTTTATTTTAAAAGATGAAGAAGTTATTGATGCAAAAAAGAAACTGTCTTTAATTTATCCTAATATTATGCTTCTTGATTTTGACAATATTTTTACAAGAAGTTCAAATGTTGTGTTTAATCTAAAAAATACGAAAAACAAAACGATTCTTGAGCACTTTGAAGATTTTTACAAACTTCAATCTGAAAAAGAAATTGATGAAAATAAAAAAGAAATCTTAATAAAACTAATAAATTCAAAAGGAGAAACTGAATGCGACCAATAAAACTAACAATGCAGGCGTTTGGTGCATATCCTGATGTAATAGAAATTCCTTTTGAAAAATTGGGAGATTTGTACCTGATTAATGGTGTAACCGGTTCAGGCAAAACAACGATTTTTGATGGTATTTGTTATGCTTTGTTCGATTGTGCTTCAGGCAGTTTGAGAGAAAAAGATTCTCTCAGAAGTCATTTTGCAAAAGACGATACAAAAACATTTGTCGAATTTTCGTTTTTGTTTAATGGAGAAGAATACAAAATTCTTCGCTCTCCTTCATATTTAAGAAAAAAAATAAAAGGCGATGGATATAGAGAAATTCCTGCTAGCGTTGAATTTTATCTTCCTGATGGAAAAATCATTACTAGAAATGACGAAGTAAAAAAGCAAATAAATGAAATTTTAGGAATAAATTCTGAACAATTTTCGCAGATTGCACTTTTGGCACAAGGTGAGTTTTTGAAACTTTTAAATTCTGATACGCAAACAAGAAGCAAAATTTTTAGAACGATATTCAAAACGCAAAAATATTCTGATTTAGCTCTGCAATTAAAAAATGAATTTTTATCATACAAAAACAACTACAATTTGGACAAAAGTTCGATTTTGCAGTATGTTTCGCAGATTATTACAGAAGATACTGAAATAAATAACTTAAAAAATGATTATCAAAAATTTGATGAATTAAATTCTTTCAATGATTTTATTTTAAAAATTAAAGACGAAAACTCAATCGATACAAAAAAATACGATACAAAAAACGAAAAATTATCAAATATTCAAAAAGAATTTGTAGAATACAACAAAATTCTTGAAAATATAAAAACCAAACAAAATCTTTTAGATAGTAAAGAAAAATTTGAAAAAGAATTGGTGTCATTGAATAGCGAATTTTTCCCCATAGAAAATGAATACAAACTTTTAGATGAAAAAAACAAACAAAAAGATTTATTAAAAACAAAAATTAACACTTTAAAAACCGACATAGAAAAAATTGAAGAAATCGAAACCGAAAATAAAAAACTTCTTATTTTGGAAAAAAATAAAAAAGAAAATGAGCAAGAATTTGAAAAAATAAAATCAAAACTTTTGAATTTAAAAAACGAATTTTTAAAAAATTCTTACTTAAAAATTTTAAAAACAGAAGAAAATTTGTCTTCAAAACAAAAAGAATTTGAAGATTTTCAAACAAAAGTTCAAAAACAAAAAAACGAGTTTGATTTTTTGTATAATATGTATTTGTCTATTCAAGCAGGGATTTTGGCGAAAAATTTGAAAGAAAATACGCCTTGTCCGGTTTGTGGTTCAAAAAATCACCCAAATCCCGCTAAAATAAATACTTCTGATGTTTCAAAAGAAAAATTAGACGAACAAAAAAAAGAACTAAACATTTCACAAGACAATCTCAATGAACTTTCTCTTGAATGCGGAAAAATAAATTCTCATTTGAACAATCTAAAAGAAAATTTTAAAAATTTAAAAACTCGTTTTGGATTAGAATTTGATGAAACAGAAGTTGATGTTAAAGAGATTAAAAACATAGATTATGATGAAGAAATCAAAAAAATAGAAGATAAAAAAATATCAAATTCAGAAGAAAAAGACAAAATTCTTCTAGAAATTTCTTCTGTTTCATCAAAGATTGAAACTCTAAAAAGAGACATCAAATCAGACATAAAA
>CAKURN010000078.1 GCA_934675695.1 uncultured Candidatus Melainabacteria bacterium
GCTTGTAATACTTCCATTGCTATTAATAGCGGCAATACCATCACTTCCCCAAACAATATATGGATAACAAAGATATCCGGGGCCTCCCGTTACATTTCTATTTGCACCATAAGCACAATAGTTTATATAAGAATAATTACTAAGAAAATTTATATAGCCTTGATATGACTTCATAGCTGTCGTTAGTGTTTCCATTGTTGCTAATCTATCACCAGTAGACTCACAAATAGCTTTTGCAGCTGATTTTGTACAATGGTATGTTCCCCAACAACAACTAGTATAGTCGCACGGATAACCCTTATAAGTACAAGATATATTATTTCCCCTACAAGGTCTTCTATCCGTTCCCATACAAACATCAGCTTCTGAAATGTAAAAGTAATTAGTAGTACAAGGATTTATACAAGAAGTCTCATAAGTATTGTTGACAACTTTTCCAACAAGTTTATAACCAATAGCACAAGCTGTACAACTTCCATCTCCTTTATCACATTTTGTACAATTTTGCGTTTTTGCAGAACAGCTCGTTTTTATCCCACCATCACTATAATAACCTGATTCACAAGTTGTACAAGAAACCGCTCCACCTGTAGAATATGTGCCACTGGGACAAGGCATACAAGCACTACTAGATGCAGCTGCAACTATTGAAGAATAAGTACCACTAGGACAAGACGTACAAGAAGTTCTTACACCATCACCCTGTGCAAAAGTTCCTGCAGGACAAGCGATTTTTATGCTATTTGTGCAATAATAACCTGAAGGACACAAGTTGCATTGATTGTTTTCTAGATAATAACCGCTTTTACAAGAAGTACATTTTCCAAAATCTTGGCAAGAAGTACAATTAGCATCAATTTCTGAACATGGTTTACAAGTGCAAGTATCTACATCTTTATAATCTGCTGCTGAACACTGTTTTGAACAGATATAACATACTTTTGTTCCTTGACAAAGTGAACAATCAGACGAAAAAGTTTCACTACAGTCGCTTGTGATTTTTGAAATTGAACCTGCAACATTAATCGTTCTTTTTGATTTTTTAACCATTACAGGCATAAAAGCTGCAAGAATTGAAGATACGACAACAAGAGATATCATAACTTCTACCAAAGAAAAAGCACAAACGAATTTTAGAATTTTTTTCATATTAATTTTCCTCACAAATTAAATCCAAAACAATAAACATACTTGCAATTTTTAAAAACAAAAAAAGTGCAGCTTAAAAACTTTTTAAAAATTAATTTAAAAAGCGAAAAACTGCACTTTATATATTGAACAAAGATGAAAAATTCTAATTTCTTTTTAAAATTTGTGCAACAAAACCTATATATATATATATTGGGTAACTTGCGTTTTGTATTAGGTTTTTAAGAAATATTTTGTTCATAATATGTTGATTTGTTAAAAGTATTATTCCACAATGTTTAAAAAATGTAAATAAAATTTCAGTAATCTGATTTAGATAAAAATAAAAACTTAATGCTAAAATAAGAAAAGTAAAAGAGGAATTGTTTTGTTTTTTTATAAAATAATAGTAATAATATTCTTTTTTGTTACATTTTTTTTACAAAATGCATCTTATGGAGCGAATTTTAGGGTTCTTGATTTAGTATTGGACAATTCCGATAAAACCGTACTAATCAGAGGCAATGGGGATTTTAGAGACAAAGAAACCGCTCTTTATGTTCCTATTCCAAATTCTACTTCTACATCCGTTAATTTAATAAACAATTTAACTACTTTTTCTTTAACGAATCCGGCTCGTTATGTTATTGATATTCCAAATTCTGCACTTCCAAATGGAAGCAGGTGTTACAAAGTAAAAAATTCAAAAGTAATACAAAAAATCGATTTAATTCAACAAGACACAAATATCACAAGAATCGTGTTTTCTTTGTTCAATCAAAAAGATTTAGCAAATTTTAAAACGTATTCAGATGGAATGAATGTTATTGTAAAATACAACAACCAACTCGTTTCAAACGCAATTCAGCACAAATTTTATACAACAAATGGCGATAGTGACAAAAATTCTGTTGCACAAAATACAGCAACAGATATCGTATTTAATAGCAACAACTATACTTTAGAAATTATTCCTAAATTGCAAAACAAATACTACCTAAGCCTCGTTAATCAAAATTCTAACGGTTTAATTTTAAGAGGCGTTGGTGAATTGTCTTTACAAAAAATAAATTATTTTAATAACAATACAAAAGCAGAAATTATTCTTGATAGTGCAAATTTAATCCCAAATTTAGAAAACAAAACATATAGTATTCCAACTGTAAACAAAGCTTCTAACACTACTCTTACGATAAATCAACTATCAAATAAAAAAATCAAGTTAACATTGCTTGGAGAAAGTTTGAGAGATTATAGAATAGTAATTTCACCTGACAATCAAAGCCTCTACATTTCTCATAGAACTAACGTCTTAAACACTTCTTTTGCTTTAAACAATGCAAAAATTACTTCTTACAATTTGACAAAAAATTCAAACGGCTATTATATTTTGGATTTAAAATTCGACAAATCTGTTGCTTATGATGTTTTTGAATTGAATAATAATTTTTATTTAGATATAAACAATCTGCCTGATTTCAATGAAATAAATTTCAAACAAGCACTCAAAAACACAGATTTAGACATTCAAACGATGAAAATTTCACCCAACAAAACAAGATACATTATCCCGATTAAAGAATTGAATTTTGCTTATGCAAATGTAGAAAGCAACTCTAAATCAATAAAATTGTGTTTCAAAGAAAAACCAAAAGAAATAAAAGAAGAAATAACAATCGCTTCAAACACAGTTGAACGTAAAAACGAAATACCAATTCCATCAAATACAAAACTTGAAAAAGATGAAGCAAAATCAGGTAACATTAATGTAGTTTACATTCCAAAAGAAGACGACACAAAAATAATCTATAAAGAACCAAAAAAGAAAAAAGAAACCAAAATATCATCACTTAAAAAAGTAGTTCTTGACCCCGGTCATGGAGGGACAGATTCCGGTGCTATAGGTGGCGGCGTCGTGCAAGAAAAAAATCTTAATTTAGAAGTCGCTAAAATGGTTGAAGAAAAATTAAGGAAAAAGAATATAAAAGTATATATGACAAGGGATAAAGACGAATTTATTTCATTAGAAAATAGAACCGTTTTTTCAAACGAAATTTCGCCTGATATCTATGTTTCTATCCATGCCAATTCAACTGTGCAAAATGTGACTTATGGACTGGAAACACACTACTACAAAGACGACAGTTTAGAGCTTGCAAATACAATTCATAGTTGTTTTGCTTCAGATAGAAATCTAAAGATTTGGAACACGAAAAACAGAGGCGTGATAAAATCTCGTTTTTATGTTATAAATCATACAGAAGCACCTGCTGTTTTGGTTGAGATGGGCTTTATTTCAAACAAAATTGAAAGAGAGAAACTCACCACAAGACAAAGGCAAGAAGAAATTGCAACTTCTATTGCTAATGGAATCTTGGAATATTTGAAGGTAAAATAATGAAAGAATATATAGGAGTTTTAGATAGCGGAGTCGGGGGATTGAGCGTTTTGTCCGAATTGTACAAAATTATGCCCGAACAAAATTATATTTACTTTGGCGATACAAAAAACGTTCCTTATGGAACAAAAAAAGATGATGAAATTTACACTTTTACAAAAAATATTCTTAACTTTTTCTTGACAAAAAACGTAAAAAACGTTGTTTTTGCTTGCAACACGACTTCTGCTGTCGCTTATGAACAGTTAAAAAAAGATTTTGAAAACAAACTAAGAATTTTCCCATTAATTCAAACAGTTGCAAAATCAATACAAGAAGATTTGTCTGATGGCGATAGTGTGGCGGTTTTGGCTACTCGTGCAACAATAAATTCAAACAAATATACGCAAGAAATAAAAAAATACAACAAAAACCTAAATGTCATAGGAATAGATTGTACAGGTTTTGTAGAAATAGTTGAAAATCGCTTGTATCAAGATAAAAAAGCACTAGAACTAATAAAATCAAAATTATTGCTTGCAAAAGTGCTAAAAAAATCGTCCTAGGTTGCACACATTATCCGTATTTGGTTGATATTTTTAAAACTATTCTTGATAAAAACTACTTCAATCCTGCAATTTGTTTGTCTAAGATTGTAAAAGAAAATATTAAACAGATAGAAGATAAAGGAAGTATTGAATTTTTCGTTTCAAAAAATCCGGAAAATTTTAAACAAAGCGCAAGATTATTTTTTGATATAAAAAACGAAGTAAAATTAGCCGATATTTAGTTTTTCCATTTCATATAATCCATCAACCAAAACAAATCTGCCCAAAGGCACGACTTCGCAGTAATTGGATAAACTTTTGATAAAACAATCATTTTCGCAAAATCCTCCTGAAACACATATTTTTTGAGGGGTTTTTGCAAAATTAAAAGCATTAAATGCTATCCCATGGACAAATTTTGAAATAGCAATTTTAGGTTCAATCCCGTTTGCAACATCGTCCATAATTTTTTCTAAACCAAAAATACCACAGGTTATAGCGTATTTTTCTTTTGTAAATGCTAATTCACTACAATCAACATTATAAAACTTCAAAAGCATTTCAATTGTTGCTCCTGTTGCAGAAGCACAGGCATTATTCCAGTCCATGTCTTGAAATTTTTTGTTTTTGTATTTTATATATTTAATATCACGAGAACCCAAGTCCAATACAACAAAATCATCTTCTAAGTGTTTTTTTGCTCCATAAGCCAAAGAAACGACTTCGTTTTCATAAATTCCTTTTGTTTTTTCTAAACTATGACCGGTGCATTTGTTGTATTTTAGGTTCATTTTTTTCAGTTCAGAAGTTTTTATAATTGAGTAGTTTTTGATTTCATTTTCAATTTTTAAAATTTTTGTCCAAGTTGTTCCGGCATCGATAAACATTTTATTCATAATATTCTATTGTAGCAAAGGAAAAATATTTTTACAATTTGCATTATTTTTTTAAAGATAGTAAAATCATGATAGATAGAAAAGTTACGGTAGAAAAGTTGCAGTCCAAATTAAAAGATTATATTGATATAATTCAAAAAGTTGCAAAAGTTGAGTACAAAAGAATTCCATCTCATATGTTGGATTGTGAAGAATTGGTTTCAATAGGTATTATTGCTCTACAAGCACTTTTTAAAAACAAAACAGACGAGCAAATGAAGAACTACAATTCTTCTTACATTGCAACAGCGGTTCGTTGGGCTATAAGAAACGAACTAAGAAACCGCTACAAATGGTATACTTTAAAACGCAAAAAAGAAGAAGAATCGGCAACAGAAGAAGAATATACAGACCAATCTGCACTGGATATCACCCCGACAAAAGTCAGAGAAGCGGTTTATGAAACGATTTTGTCTATTGATTCTATTATGGCAAACAGTTCAGATAATGATTCTCCATTTGATTTTATAAAAGATACATCAGCAACACCTGATGAAAAAGCGGAAATTTCAGAATTAAGCAAACTAATAAAAGAAGCAATTGCAAAACTACCACAAAAAGATAGAACAATTGTCGAATATAGATTTTACAGAAATATGCAAGTAAAACAAATTGCTGCAATGGTAGGACTGTCCAGCTCTCGTGTAACAAGAATCGTACAAGCGTCATTAAATGACGTCAGAGGTTATTTGCAAAAACGAGGCTTAACAAGTTATTAACAAATTATTTTTTTAAGGGAGAGAGGATAATGTTATTAGAAAAAACAAAATTATTCAATGAAGAATACAAAAAAACAATAAGAGAAGGGCTAGAAGCACTGGGCAAAAAAAATCTCGCTCTTATTTTGCAAGGTGTGAGTTTTCCATCAAAAGAAAATGAAAACACAGGTTTTGGTACATACAATTCACAAGCAGCGAAAGAACTTTTTGATTATACAAAAGGTATCTTTACAGCAATCCAACTAGGACCTCAAGGCAAAACAAAATTATCGGATTCTTCTCCTTACACAGGAACAGTTTTTTCTAAAAATCCTTTGTTTATCAACTTAAAAGATTTAACAACAGAAAAATGGGATAAAATACTATCAACAAAAACATTAAACAAAATAATCGAAATGAATCCCAAAAAAGACACAAATAGAGCTGCTTATTTATATGCAAATGAAAGTCTTAATTTAGCAAGCAACGAATTTTACAAAAATTTCAAGAAAAATGCTTCAAAAAAACTAAAACAAGAATTTTCTAATTTCAAAGAAGAAAATGCTTTTTGGCTTGATAAAGATGCTTTGTATGAAGCATTATCTCTAGAAAACGGTTCAGATTATTGGCCACAATGGAAAAACGAATTAGACAAGAATTTATTTGCAACAAGTGACAAAAAACAAGCTCAAAAAAGAATTGAAACTATAACAAAAAAATACTTTGATACAATCGAAAAATACAAACTAGAACAGTTTATTGTTCAAAAGCAAAGCGAAGAAACTCTAGAGTACACTAAAAAAATCGGTTTAAAATTAATTGCAGATAGACAAGTTGCATTTTCAGATAGAGATAACTGGGCATACCAATCAATGTTTCTAGATGGTTGGTGTTTAGGTTGTCCTCCTGATTATTTTTCAGAAGATGGACAGGCATGGGG
>CAKURN010000079.1 GCA_934675695.1 uncultured Candidatus Melainabacteria bacterium
ATCAGGGGCTGAACCATGGACTGCTTCAAAAATTGCAACATTTTCGCCTATGTTTGCTGATTTTGCCACTCCTAAACCGCCGATTAATCCTGCACAAAGGTCAGAAACTATATCTCCATATAGATTTGGCATAACAAGAACATCAAATTGAGAAGGGTTTTGCACCAATTGCATGCATAAATTGTCTACTAATATTTCTCTTGTTTTGATGTTTGGATAATTTTTTGCAACTTGTCTAAAACAATTTAAAAACATTCCGTCTGCAAGTTTTGAAATGTTGGCTTTTGTAACGACAGCAACTTCTTTTCTATTGTTTTTTATTGCATATTGAAAAGCAAAATTACAAATTCTTGTTGAGCCTTTTTTTGTGATTAGTTTTATGCCATGGATTGTTTCTTCGTCTATTTTGTTTTCGATACCTGCATAGATGTCTTCTGTGTTTTCTCTAATTATTGTTAAATCAACGTCTTTAAAAGGTGTGTCAATTGCAGGAAGATTTTTGCTCGGGCGTACATTTGCATACAAATCAAAATGTCTTCTTAGTTGTACATTAACAGAAGAAAAACCGTAACCAATCGGTGTTGTGATTGGTGCTTTTAGGCAGATTTTGTTTTTTTCTATTGAATTTAGTGTTTCATCAGGCAAAACATTTTCGTATTTTTCAAATGCTTTTTGTCCTGCGAGTTTTTCTTCCCACTCAATATTTATTCCTGTTGAATTTAGTATTTCAACGACAGAATCTGCGATTTCAGGTCCTATTCCATCACCTTTTAATAAAGTGATATTGTATTTTTTATCCAAGATTAAAGTCCCCATTTTTGTTCAAATGTTCAACCAAACCGCCATCGTTGAGTAATTTTATCATTACATCAGGTAGAGGCGTGATTTTTAGCTCAATGTTTTTGGTTGCATCTTTTAAAACACCATTTTTAATATCAAGCTCAAGCTCGTCGCCGGCGTCAATTTTGTCTGTATCACATTCTATTGCAAGAAGCCCTATGTTGATTGCGTTTCTATAGAAAATTCGTGCAAATGATTTTGCAATAACTGCCCCAACCCCTGCAATTTTAATGATTTGCGGAGCGTGTTCTCTGCTTGAACCTAGTCCAAAGTTTTTTCCTGCAACTACGAAGTCGCCTTTTTGAACTTTTTTTGCAAAAGTTTCATCCGCATCTTCCAATACATGTTTTGAAAATTCAACCAAATCATTTCTCAAGTGAAATAATCTTCCGGGTGCAATATGGTCTGTTGAAATATTGTCTCCGAATTTGAAAGCTTTTCCTTTTTTAATAAAATCTTGTGTCATAATTACTCCCTAACTTATAAAAATTATATTATAAAAAACTTTTTTGTTATAATTTTTTTATGGAAAATAATAAAACAAAAGTTGGAATTGTAGGATTAGGATTAATCGGAAGTTCTATATTAAAAGGACTTTTTGATAAAGAAGATTATGAATTGTTTGTTTGTTCAAAATCGAGTTATAATGAAGCTTTTGAGTATACTAAAAATTCTTCTCCTGATATAAAAATCGTAAAAAACTGCGATATTGTTTTTGTTTGTTCTTCTGTTTCAAACACTCTAAAAACTCTAGAAGAATTGAATAATATTTTAGATAAAGATACGATTGTTGCTGATGTTACTTCTATAAAAAAAGATTTACTAAACAAAAAATTTGATTTTACTTTTATTCTATCTCACCCTATGGCAGGCACTGAAAAATCAGGTTTTAGTGCAGGTTTTAAAGAGCTTTTTGTTGGAGCAAAGTGGTTGATTGAAAAAAACAACGAAATATTAAACAAAATCATTCTTTTATTAGGAGCAAAGCCTGTTCTTGTTGATATGAATATCCATGACGAATTAACTGCAGAAATTTCTCATCTTCCTACGGTTTTGGCGTTTTTGTTGTTTGATTGTGCAAAAGACGAAGCTAAATTAATAGCTTCTAGCGGGTTTCGAGATATGACCAGACTTTCTATGTCGAATTCTGATTTAGTGTTAAATATGTTAAAAAATAAAGAAAATATTTTAAAATATTTTGATATAATAAAAGAAAAGCTGGAAAAAATATTCACTATGTCTGATAAAGAAGTTGTTGAATATTTGAATATCGTTTCTGTCGAAAGAAAAAAAATGTATGATGAAAATGGAAAAAATATATTCAAAATATAAAGAACTAAAACAATTTGTAAAAGACAAATACAATTCACTAAGTATTTTAGATAGATATATTTTAAAACAACTTATGGATGTTTTTTTGTTGGGCGTAATAATATTTACTTCTATCATTTTTGCGTCTGAAACATTTACGCAATTGATTAAACAGATTTCTTTATACGGAGTACCTTTTCATATCGCAATTATGATGATAGTTTTGAACTTGCCGCAGGTGTTTGTTTTGACTATCCCTATTTCTACATTGTTTGCGACAGTCATGACAGTCAATGATTTGAGTTTGAAATCTGAAATTACAATATTTAAAGCATGCGGTATTAGTATAGAAAGAGTTGCAAGATCGATTTTTTGCTTCGCTCTTGTTATGACTGTTGTTAGCTTTTTTATTAATGAATTTATTGTTCCGGTTTCTTCAGTGCAATCGAAATCGCTTGCGATTTATTCTATAGAACAAAAACACATTCCTGAAAACAAAATGAACTTTACAATAAAAGATATAGATAAAGATGGAAAACTAAAACGTCTTTTTTATGCACAATGGTGCAAAGATAAAACATTGAATAATGTTACGGTCGTTGATATATCAAACCCTAAAAATGTCCAAATTGTACAAGCAAAAAAAGGTACAACTTCTGACTATGGTTGGAAATTTGACAACGGTGTAATTTATACTATCTCAAGAAACGGGAAAATATTCAATACAAGTTTGTTTGAAGAATCAAATGTTTCTTTTGGAATTGGCGATGTAAATGATATGGTTAAAGAAACTGCTGCAGAATACAATTTCTTTAAATTAATGCGTCACATCAACAGACACAAAAAATCTCTTGAAAAAACAATAAAATTAGAATATGAAATAAATTTGTTTGACAAATTGGCTCTGCCTATTACGACTTTTGCACTTGCGATTATCGGTGTGCCTTTAGCAATTACTCCTCCTCGTGCCAGAGTGAATCGTGGATTTTTGTTTAGTATAATAATTATATTTATTTATTATGTAATTAGAGCTTTTTCTTTGAATTTGGGTGCGACGGGTGCTATTCCTGCGTTTTTAGCTCCTTGGCTGCCGGTTGTTTCTATTAGTTTGGTTGGTGGCTATTTATTCTACAAAAAAGCATACAAAATCTAATTTGCAAACAAAACGACAGACTTTAATATTTCTGTAAATTCGCTCGACAAAGTTTCTGCAAAATCTTTTGGGTCTATTTGTGTTAGTACGATTTGTGTTAAATCAACAGGAAGTTCTTGAATCATTGGTACAAGAAATTCTTGCTCTAATCCTTTCATCATTTTTATTTTGTCGCTTTTCATCAACAATTCCATTGGTTTGACTAAATCATCAGGATTGAACAACAATAGCAAATCTTCTTCCTGTTTGCATATTCCGCCTATCAGTTCAATTGTTGAATCTCTATCAAGAGAAGTTGCAAAAATCTGGTATTCATTGTCTTGCATTTGATTTAATTCGTCTATGATTGATTTTTTATCTTTGTCTTTGTAATTGACACCGTTTGCTATTTGCATAATGTTTCTTAGTTCTTCTACACCCAGACTTTCAAAGTAGTTTTGCATATAGCTTCTTTTAACTTTTGTTTCTTCTAAAAAAGCCTCCATTGCGGAATCTTCCATTAATTCTAAAACTTCATTTAACTGAAATTTTTCAAAAATCATACAGACTAATTCTTCTATCGGAAGTTCTTTTGCCATAGAAATTAATTTTTCATCAGTAAAGAAGTTTAATCCCATAGGCAACTGTTCGTTATTAAGCAAAGGCAACAAAGCGTCAAGGTCGTCTTCGCTCATATTTTGCAAAATCGCATATTTGTTTTCTATATTTACTAAATTAAAAATCTCAAGAATTTTATTTGGGTCAGTCAGAATTTTTTCATAATCTTCAGCTTTTTTATTGCCTTGTTCGGCTTCGATTTTCATTATTTCTTCGAAGTCTTTGTTAGCATAATTTGTATATATCTTTGATAAAGATATACCGAAGTATTTATTTAATAATGCTGTATCTGTGTTTAGTTGTATCATTTTTTACCCATTTTTATATAAAAAAGATATATATAATAATAAAGTAAAAATGCAACAAAAGATTTCTAGGGTATAGAAAAATTGTAATATTTGTTAATGTGCTTTGAAAAATCTTTGGTTTGTGCCGCCTTCACCGATTTTTATTTTGATTTGACGCATACATTTTGGACAAAAACCGCTATAATGGGTGTTGTCTTTGTTTTTGTATATTCTTCCATATACATTGCAACATTCAAAAAATATTCCCAAAAATTCTCTCTGTTTTTTATTTTCCATAGAAACATATTATCTTTAATTTTTTTTATTAAATCAGCCTTTTGTGTGAATTTTTTTGCATTTTGCTATCAATAGTTGTAAGATAGTTTGTATAGTAAAATGAGGATTTTATATGGGATTACACATGCAGGTAATAATCGCACTTTTATTAGGAATAAAAAGAAACGGACATATTTTTATAGGGCTATTGTTAGGTATTTTGGTTGGTGTTTTATATCCGCAAAACGCTCAACACGCTCATATTTATCATATTTTGAATTTTGTCGGACAAGCGTTCATTAATGTGATTCAAATGGTTGTTTTGCCATTAGTGATTAGTGCAATAATAATCGGCATCGCAAACATTGGTGATTCAAAATTGCTTGCTAAATTTGGAACGAAAATGTTCTTTTACTATACTATTATTACTGTAGCAGCGGTTTCTGTAGCAGCCGGTGCTGCTTTAATTATTAAGCCCGGTGTTCCTGTTATGAATTTAATTAATAATGAAGTAAGTCAACAACTGCAATCTCATGTTGCCGGTGCACTTTCATTTCAAAGAGAAAACATTGTTCAAATTTTAATGGATTTAATACCAAGAAACCCATTTGCTTCTTTGTCTGATGGCAAAATGATTCCTATTATTATTTTTGTTTCTGTTTTTGCACTGGCATTATGCAGAACAGGCGAAATTGCTCGCCCTTTGATTTCTGTATTTGAAAGCATTTTTGCAGCTACAATGAAAGTTACTGATTGGATTATGTATTTGGCAGCCCCTGGTGTATTTGCTCTTGCTGCAACTTCTGTTGGTGCTTTTGGCGTAGAAGTATTTAGTGATATTTCTCGCTATGTGCTAACTGTTGTTCTTGCATTAGCTATTCAATTTTTTGTTGTATACCCAATAGTGCTTCTAATATTTACAAAAGTTCCTGTATTCAGATTGTATGTTGCTGTATCTGAAGCTTTAATGGTTGCTTTTGGTACTGCTTCATCTTCTGCAACTTTACCTTTGACTATTGCATGTTGCGAAAAGAAAGGCATATCAAACAGAGTTTGTTCTTTTGTTTTGCCTCTTGGTGCTACATTGAATATGGACGGAACTGCAATTTTGCAAACCGTTGCTGTTATATTTTTAGCTCAAATGTATGGAATTGCATTAACTCCATTGTTGATCGCTGAAATTATGCTTTTAGCAATAGTTGCATCTTCTACATGTGCCGGTATTCCTGGTGCAGGTATGATTACAATTGCTTTAATATTGAATGCTATAGGCTTATCACCTGAACAAATGGTGGTTGGTTTTGCTTTATTGTTTACATTAGAAAGATTTATTGACATGTTAAGAACAATATGTAATGTAATGTCTGATGTCGTTGTGGCGGCTGCAGTCGCTGATAATGAAAACGAATTGAACTATGATTTGTTGTGTGACAAAGCTCAAACAAAGGCTGAGTAATGAATATAAAAATAGTTCTAGAAGCTAAACTAAAAGAAAGTTATTTTAAAACAGGCGTTTTTGAATATCAAAAACGCCTGTTAGGTAAAGTCGAAGTTTTAGAAGTAACTTCAATCAATGATTACATAAAAAATAAACAAAATTCCTTTAAAATCACTTTGGAAGTTGAAGGAAAACAATTAACAAGTGAAGATTTTGCTTCTAAAATTCGAGAAATTGAAAACGATGGTTTTTACAATGAAATTTTGTTTTTAATTGGTGGTGCTTTTGGACTTGATGAAGATGTCAGAAATAAATCTGATTTTAAACTTTCTCTTTCTAAAATGACTTTTTTGCATCAAGAAGCAGTCTTGATTTTGATTGAGCAAATTTATCGTGCATATAAAATTCTAAACAATGAACCTTATCACAAATAAATATGTTATAATAAGACAAAAAAAGAGGTAGTAAATGCGTGCAGTTGATTTAATCCAAAAGAAAAAAGAAGGTAAAAGCCACACAAGAGACGAAATATATTTTCTTGTTCAAAATTATATGAATGGAAATATTGAAGACTATCAAATGTCTGCTTGGTTGATGGCGGTTTGTTTTCAAGGGTTAAATGATGAAGAAACCGCATATTTAACATCGGCTTTTGTTGATAGCGGTGATATTTTGGATTTTTCTGATATATCGTTAAATATAGCAGATAAGCAC
>CAKURN010000080.1 GCA_934675695.1 uncultured Candidatus Melainabacteria bacterium
TTGCAATATGTATCGCAGTAATTATACTTAGAAAAAAAGAACCAAACTTAAAAAGACCTTTTAGAGTTCCTTTTGTTCCATTATTTCCGATTTTAGGAGTAATTGCTTGTTGCGGTTTGACGTTTTATTCATTTAGACATCTTACCTCTAGTGCAATTATGTTTCCTTTGTGGATTTTGATTGGAATATTGATATATGCTTTTTGTAGCTATAAAAATCTAAGAAAATAAACTACTCATCATCTGAGATATTTATTGTTGAAAATCCTGCAGAAAGCATGGGTTCATAAGTATGCAAAACTTTTTTTGATTTATTTACAGAAGAAAATTCTTTCTTTAATTCTTCTTGCATAGTTTTTAACAATTCAATATTGCGTTTTTCTAAATCAATCAAATTGAGTCTGATTTTTAAAAGTTCTTTATTTTCTTTTATGTTTTGCAAATGAACTTTTTCAAATTGCATAATTTGTTTTATCAAAGCGTCTTTATCTTTGACAGCAAAATCTACACTATCCCATTCGTTGTTTAACATTAATTCGTTAATGTATTTATTTGTTTTTAAAAATTTATCATAAAGTAGTTTTATATAGTTATATTCAGTTATAGAAAGCATCTTTATTCCTCGTCATCGTCATCGTCATCTTCTTCATCATCATCGTCATAATCATCATCAGAATTGTATTTGTGCATTTTTTCAGCTGCTTCTTTTTTTGATAATTCTATAGCTTTTTCCCAAGTAGCTTTCAAACTCTTTAAATACCCCAAAACCTCATCTATTGGAGCAATTTCTTTTTTCATATTCGCATGGACTAATCTTCTTATAAAATATTCATACAAAGAAGTCAATCTAGCAGCCAAATCCGGTGCCACTTCTCTATCTAGAGAATTGATAAATTCATAAATAATATTTTGAGTAGAAATGAGATTGTTGTGTGCAGCTTCTGTATCATGCTTTTCTATAGCGATTTTTGCTTTGTTTAAAAATTGTATCGCCCCATCATATAGCATTATTAGTATTTGCTCTCTAGAAGCTGTTTCTATACTTGATTTTTGGTATTGTTTTATGTATTGATTCATATTTAAAATTTCCTATTTACAATAGCTCCTTTGCCTTCTGCTAAATTTTTAACAAAAACAGCAAGAGTATCGGCATTAATGACTTGTATGACTTTATTTGTTGCTTTTTCGGCTATGACAATACTATTGGAGCTTTCATTCAGTTTTAATTCATACTTATTTGTTTGAGATAAATCTATTTTGCTTTCATTAAATTTTTCTTCTTCTTCGTTTTTATCTTCCTCAGTATTGTTTTTGGAATTACTGCCGGCAGAATCTTGCTTGTGGTTTTCTTTATCAGGATCAACTTTTTGTTCTTTCGATAATCCATCAACCATACGAGTGTTAAGGTTTTCATTTGGTTTTAATATTGAATTTAATTCCGCTGAATTGACTTCTGGAAGCTGTCTTAGCTGGATTGGTGAAATTCCATCTAGTCCCATAATATTAACTTTCTTTAAATATTATAACTTATTTCCCTTTTCTTATAATAAATTATATAATGTATTTGTAAAAAAATACAGTTTTAAAGGAAAATCGATGCAAAAAATTTCAGATTTATTTATTCAAAATATCAAAAACATACCAATATGGGCAAAACAGGTAGTTGCGAAAGAATTGATGGAAGATTTAAAAAACAAGCTTGATGAATTTACGGGACTTTTGCAAACTGATGATTTATTTCAAGAAATGGCACCGAAATTGACTTTCAAAGGCAAACAAGAACTCGACAACAGAATGATGAATCTTTCTGATGGATATTATATTTTTATGAAAGACTTGTCGGAAGGAAACAATATTTTTGAAATTACAGTGAAAAACAACTGGACATTTGCAGACAGCTCAAAAATCTTTATAAAATTAAATGAATTGGAATTTTTACAAATATCAAATGCAGCAAACAACAAAAATATAGCAATTGCAATGTTTATTGCAGGAAAATTGAAAACCGGCGAATTTATTAAAAGAATCGGAAAAATCGACGCAGTTCAATTAGAGCAAGCAATCAGATATCAAAAACAACTAAACGATGAAGGACGTCACATTAAAATGGCAAGTGTTCTTATCAAATTAGGTTTCATTACAGACAAGGGTCTTGATAGTTTGCTTATATTAAAAGATGAAGCGAAAAAACGTCTTCCTGTCGGCATAGGCTTGTATTCTGTAAAATGTCAAACAAGCGAAGAAGAAATAGACCAAGTTTCAAGAATGCAAAGAGAGATTTCAAGACTGGAAAACGAAAATATAATAATGAAAAAAAGATTGAAGAAATTGCTTAATATCAACTAAATATAAATAATTATTGCTGTTGAATTAACAGCAATTTTTGTATTTACAAAAAAAGTTGCAAAATATTGTTAAGAAATTATTTTTTGGTTGTTTTAAATTTGCATTTTTAATATAGAATTGTCTTATGGCTAGTGCAAATTATATGAATTTAAAAACAAGAATTCAAAAGCAGCAAAAAAAGAAAAACAGGAGAGTTAGGGTTTATCATTCTTTTTTGACTATTGTGTTGCTTTTAGTAATTTTTCAAATTAGTTACAGTGCTTTGTTGAATTTCGCTAAAATCGTTGTTTATCAAGCAAAAATTGCAAAAGCACAAGAGTTATTTAACAAAGCAGAATCTAGAAACAAATACTTAAAAAACGAAATCAAAAACTTTTCTTCAATGAAAAAAGTTGAAGCAATCGCAAGAAACAACCTAAAAATGGCCGCAAAAGACGAAGTTTTAATTATAATCAACCAACCACAAGAAAAAGCGACAGATAAAAAACAAGGTCTAAGTGCCGAAATACTGGGCTTTTTTGAAAATTTCACTTCAAAATTCAACAGAGATTTAGCTTCTGACAAAATGTCAGAGTAACTATTTTACAACTTTGATTGTATATTTAACGTCACAGATTTTTGATATTGAGCTATATGCTAATTTGCGACGTTTTAGCATACTCATTTTGATTAGTTCATTACATAATAAATAGTTTTTGTCGAATACTTTTTTCATTGTAATAAATCCATATAACCCAGTATATATAGACAATCGACATTTTTTTTCAAAACTTTAGCATTTTGTTTTTTGTGTAAAAAATTGTAAACAATTATTTTATAGTATAATAAAATTATGAAAATAAGAGTAATAGGAGCAGGATTAGCAGGTTCAGAAGCCGCAATATATCTTGCAAAAAGGGGTTATGAAGTAGAATTATTTGAAATGCGACCAAAATTTCAAACAGGTGCACACAAAACAAACTTGCCTGCAGAATTTGTTTGCTCAAATAGTTTGGGGTCTTTGGATCTGTTATCAGCTTCAGGATTGTTGATAGAAGAAGGAATGATACTGGGTTCAACCTTGTTTAAAGTTGCAAAAGAACACTCTGTTCCTTCCGGAAACTCTCTATCTATTGATAGAATGGGTTTTAGCGAAAAAATAAAAGAAATAATCGATAACTTAAACATTAAAATCATTAATGAAAAATACGACAAAATAGACACTTCAATTCCTACAATCATTGCTACAGGCCCATTAACAGAAGATGCTTTATCAAAGAATATAAAAGAAACTTTTGGCGAAGAAGACTTTCATTTTTTTGATGCAATAGCTCCAATACTAGAAAAAGATAGTATTGATTTTTCAAAAGCATTTTATGCCTCAAGATGGGATAAAGGCAATGCTGATTTTATTAATTGTCCAATGAACAAAGAAGAATATGAAAAGTTTTATGAAATTTTAATAAATTCTGAACGTATGCCGCTTCATAATTTTGAAAAAGAAGAAATGAAAAAGCACTATTTTGAAGGCTGCATGCCAATAGAAGTAATGGCACAAAGAGGAGTGGATACGCTTCGTTTTGGACCTATGAAACCTGTTGGACTGTTTGACAAAAGAATACCTACAGAATTTAAGAAAAACCAATTTTATGCAGTTGTTCAACTTAGACAAGACGACAAAATGGCAAATTTGTACAATTTGGTAGGTTTTCAAACAAATTTAAAATGGGGTGAGCAAAAAAAACTTATACAATCAATCCCCGGACTCGAAAACGCAAACATAACCAGATACGGCGTTATGCATTTGAATACTTTTATTAATTCTCCAAAAATCTTAAACAAGCATCTGCAAACGAAACAATTCGACAATTTGTTTTTTGCAGGTCAATTAACAGGTGTAGAAGGTTATAGCGAAAGCATAATAACGGGTTTGTTTAGTGCAATTAATTTAGATAGATTCTTGAAAAATGAAAAAATGATTGAATTAACAAACGATACAATGTTAGGGTCTTTGATAGACTATATAACATATCCGGACCACAAAAGATTTCAACCTACAAATGCCAATTGGGGAATAACAGCAAACATCGAGGGTGATAAAAAGAAACTAAAAGACAAAAAATACAAAAACGAACTAAAATCAAAAAGAGCATTAAACGAAATAACAAAAACCAAAGCACTTTTATCATAAAGGAGTTACAATATGAGATTTTTGACAAAAACAACAGAAAATTTTGAAGCAGATACAGTGATATGTTTCATCTACGAAAACGACGATACACAATCAAAATTGTTTAAAAAACTAAATAAATTGTCAAACGAAGAACTAAAAAAACAAGTCTACGACTACAAGTCAACTACAGGAAGTTTTATGGATATTTTCAAATATTCTATAGACAAAGACAAAAGAGTGCTTGTTTGTGGTCTAGGTAAAAAAGAAGAATTAACAAGAAAAAAATTCTCACAAATTGTAGCAAATGCAACAAGATGTGCTAAAAGAATAAAAACAAAAGTATTAGGAATAGAACTTATAGAAAAAACTTCTGATTGCGAATGCATTTTATCTAGCTTCAATTCAGAAGACGCTGCAAAAATTATTTTTACAGCAGCAAGAATAGGTTTATACGAATTTGACAAATATTTGCCAAAAAATGAAAATAAAACAGAAATAATTGAATTAATATGTGCAGAAGAAACACCAAAAATCGAAAAAGGGGCACAAATAGGAGCTTATACTTCTTTTGCAATGAAATTTGCTAAAGATTTGGTTAACGAATCAGCTCAAATTGTTACGCCATGTTATGTAGCAAAAATAGCTCAAGAAATCGCAAACGAGCATAAATTGGAAGCAAAAATATATAACAAAAAAGAAATAAAAGAAATGAAAATGAATGCGTTTTTGGCAGTTGGTCAAGGAAGCGTTAACGAACCACAGTTTATTCATTTGACATACAAGCCAAAAGGCACACCAAGAAAAAAAATAGCATTAATAGGAAAAGGAATAACATTTGATGCAGGCGGAATGAATATAAAACCTGCAACTTCAATGCTCACTATGAAATCTGATATGACAGGAGCAGCAAGCGTTCTAGGCATAATTCAAGCAATAGCAAAAATCCAACCGGACATAGAACTCCACGTGATTTCTGCACTATGCGAAAACATGACATCAGGAAGTGCATACAAACAAGGTGACGTTTTAACTGCAATGAATGGAAAAACTATAGAAGTCGATAACACAGACGCAGAAGGAAGAATTACACTAGCAGATGCTTTATGCTATGCAGACAAGCTAAATGTAGATGAAGTAATAGATATTGCAACACTAACCGGTGCTGTTATTGTTTCTTTAGGGCACAATATTACAGGAGTTCTAGGAAACAATCAAGAACAAATAGATAAATTCATAAAAATTTCAAAACTTTCTTGCGAAAACACTTGGCAAATGCCAATATTAGATGAACTAAAAGACAATTTAAAATCAGAAATAGCAGATTTCAAAAACACAGGAGGTAGAAATGCAGGTACTTCTACTGCAGGATGGTTTTTATCTAATTTTACAAAATCAACAAAATGGCTTCATTTAGATATTGCAGGAACAGCATATTTAGAAAAATCAAACAAAGAAACCTTATCAGGTCCAACAGGAGTAATGATAAGAAGTTTGATTAATTATTTGCTATCATAATATTAAAAAGCCGTTCGTTTTTAATTTTGAACGGCTTTAATTTATAGATACAAAAAATTAAAACCGCCAATTTAGGCGGTTTTAACTTCAAATATTAATATCCAAAACTAATTTCTAAAAGAAGCTAGGTTTTTTAACATTTTGAGCACCTTGCATAGCTTCCCAATTTGCAGCCATGATTTTTTTGAATGATTTAAGTGCTGTATCTTCTAATTCACCAAGTTCTTCAGCATTAATAATCAATTCTCTTAATGGTAACAATGCTCTTTGGTCACGCAAAACACCCAAAGCAGCTGCCGCACCGGCTCTAACCAAATCGTTTTCTTTTTCGTCTTTCATAACTTCGATTAATGCAGGAACAGCTTTTTTGTCATTTAATTTACCTAAAGAAGTAACAGCATAAATTCTAACATTTACCCATTCATCCTTTAGCATATTAATGATTTTATCTACACATTTTGGATTACCGATTTCACCCAAAGCACGAGTTGCATCACATCTAACGTTAACTTTTTCATGGTCTAAAGATTCAATAAGAGCATCGGTTGCAACATCACCAATCTCGATTAAT
>CAKURN010000081.1 GCA_934675695.1 uncultured Candidatus Melainabacteria bacterium
CTACAGGATCAGAAATGTCTGCTTCTACATCGATATTGAAGCCTTCTTTTGTTTCTGTAGCCAAAAAAGCAAGCTCAGCAGGGCTTTTACTTTTTAGAGCTTCTGTAGGATTTTTTTGAAAAAAAGTAGAATTTTGAAGCTTCATTTCTTCTTTTTCATCTTCTCTTTTGATAATTTCTCTTAGGCTGCCTTCAAAACTTACTTCTTTTCTTTGATAATTAGGCGTCAAGGCATTAACAGTGTTTGCTGAAATCGCTTTTGAACGCTCATACAAACCATCTAGTGCCATCGATACTATGTCTTTTGTTCTGTTACTAATTATATCCATAATTTCTATCCTTATTTTTTAAGCTAGCGGAAGTTTCATAGAAAAAATTGTTTCGCTGTCGTCACTTTTTTCTAATTCAAAAGTCCCAAACTGAGAGCCGACGAACTTTTTGCAAACAGAAAGCCCGACTCCCCAACCGTCTTTTTTGGTTGTATAACCTGATGAAAAAATGTTCGTTTTGTTTTCTTGTTCAATTTTTTCTCCATGGTTTATGAATGAAATTTTTATTTTGTCATCACTTTGACCCAATTTAATCAGAATTTCGTCATTTTTTGTTGAATCATTTGCGTTTTTAATAACATTATTTATCACAATAGACAATTTTTCTTCATCGACAAAAGAATTTGCTATTTTGTCAGGCATCTCATCTATCAAAATAATTTTGTTATTTTTTTCTTTCAACAGACCGGAATACATTTTTATTGAATTTTGAATAATTTCTTTCACATCTTTTTCGACGAGATTGACTACATCAATGTTTTTGAATTGTTCCAGTTGTTTTTTTATTATTTCAACAGATTTTCTAATTGGTTGAATTGTTTCAGTGTCATTGGTTTTCTTTTCAAAAATTCTTGTATAAATATCCAAAATGCTCAATTGGTTTTTTATTTCGTGGGCAATTGCCTTTACATTTTGGTATACTTCGTTTCTCAAGTCTTTGTTTACGAGATTTACGTTTTTATATGTTTCTTGAATTTTTGAATTGCATTCGTTTTCTTCGACTGTTTCTTCAAAATATTTTAGAATATTTTCGACAGCCTCATTCATCAAGAGATTTTCTCTGCGTTCCGGTTTGTGAGAATAAAATTCTTCGTCATCATTAAACAAAAACGTATCTTTTAGAGCTTCATAGACTTTATTTACAAGTTTTGAATTTAGTTTCAAAAATATAGAAAACCTGTCTTCTTCTGTTTCTTTAAACAAAAAAGCACAATTGTATCTTTGCGACGTCAAAACCACAAAACCGATTTTTTCTGTATCAAATTTTGAATACTCAAAATCGCTAAACTGCTCCAATGTGACATTCGGCAAGTATTCTATCCTTTTTATAAGGCTTTCTATTCCATCTATATTGTTGAAATTCGCATAAACAAGAGCCTTAGAATTTTGGGTCGTGATTGGTTCTAATATGCTTCTTATCAATGATTTAACAACCGTTTTTGAATACAAACGGTTGTTAAATAAATCATTATTTTCAAAATATTTGTTAATGTTTTTTTTCATTTACTTACCGAACAATTAAAATGCAATTTTTAAGCTACAGTGCATTTTTTCTTTGGTTTGAAACCTTTGTTGATTGCATAAAGCACAGCTTGAGTTTTTTCTTTTACCTGAAGTTTTTGGAAGATATTGTTTACGTGAGTTTTTACTGTAGTTTCAGAAATAAACAACTCTCTTGCAACGTCTTTGTATGTAGCACCTTCCAAAAGCAAAGAAAGGACTTCTTCTTCTCTGTTTGTTAAATAATGAAGCAAGTTTTCTTCGTCTTCTTCTTCAACAGCTTTTTGACCGTTTCTTTCAAATTCTTGGAAATATTCAAAGAATTTTGAGCAAAGAATATTTGGAAGATAGATTTTACCCATCGAAACTTCGTCTAATGCTTTTATTAATTGAGCTGAAACCATTGTTTTTAATACATATCCGCAAGCACCAACTTTCATAGCACGATAAATCAAATCAGCATCATCGTATGCAGTCAAAACAATAATTCTTGTTTTTAAATTTAATTTTTGAATTTCAGCAATTGCGTTGATACCGTCCATTTCCGGCATATTTACGTCCATCAAAACGATATCAGGTTGATATTTTTTAATCAAAGAAATTGCAACATTCGCATTTCCTGCGTTTGCAATAACTTCGTAATCGTTTTCTAAATTTACAAGTTCTCTTACACCCGAAGCATGTTCGTACTTGTCATCTACGACAATGACTTTTTGCTTTCTTTTAAAATCAAGTGTTCTTCTCATTACCCCTCCAAAAAGTGTATTTTTAAAATTTAATTCGATTTATGTACTCTACAATTATGAATATACTTCTTTTAGGCGGTTTATTCATCAAGCCAAGGATTGAGATTTAAGTTATATGTTGCACTTCTTTGTATCTAAACCTTTAGATTTAGAAAACACAAAAATTCGCTAATACTCGGGAAAAAAGTTTTTTTGATGTTGTCAAGATAGTAGTCTGTTTAATTTAGTATTCAACCGTTTTGACGATATTTTGAATAAAACATATAGATGACTTTAGATTAAAAATTCGCATTAAAAAAGACGGAAGTTTCCCTCCGCCTTTTTGTTTTTGTAATTGCTGAATTACACTTTAGCAACAGCTTTTGGACCAGCTGAAACGATTTCAGATGGCATATTTGGATATTTTGTTGCAAAGTTGTCTGCAAACATTTGAGCAAGTTTGTTTGCTTGTTCATCGTAAGCAGCTTTATCAGCCCACATTCCTCTAGCATCAAGCATTTCATCAGGAACGTTTGGACAAGATGTTGGATAATCAACGTTGAATACATCATGGTGTTTAAATTCGATATTGTCGAATGTGCCGTTTAATGCAGCTGTAACCATTGCACGAGTGTAAGCTAATTTCATACGTTTAGCACCCATAGAAGCTGAGCCGCCTGCCCAACCGGTGTTTACTAAGTAAACTTTAGTACCGTATTGGTCTAATTTGTCACCCAACATTTTAGCGTAAACACTAGCGTCCATTGGCATGAATGGTTCACCGAATAATGTTGAGAATGTTGGTTGAGGTTCAGTTACGCCACGTTCTGTACCAGCTAATTTAGAAGTGAAGCCAGTTACAAAGTGGTACATTGCAGCGTTTTTGTCTAATCTAGAGATTGGAGGCAATACGCCGAATGCATCAGCTGTTAAGAATACAACAACTTTTGGAATACCGCCCATAGATGGGATTTGAGAGTTGTTGATATATTCAACAGGGTAACCTACACGAGTGTTTTCTGTTAAAGAACCGTCGTTGAAATCAAATTCACGAGTAGCATCGTCCATAACAACGTTTTCTACTAATGAACCAAATTTGATAGCATTGTAGATATCAGGTTCGTTTTCAGCAGAAAGGTTGATACATTTTGCATAGCAGCCGCCTTCAAAGTTGAATACGCCATCTGGTGACCAACCATGTTCATCATCACCGATTAATTTTCTTGATGGGTCAGCTGACAATGTTGTTTTACCTGTTCCTGAAAGACCGAAGAATACAGCAGTTTCATGAGTTTCAGGATCCATATTTGCACTACAGTGCATTGGAAGAACGTTTTTCTTTGTCATGATGTAGTTCATTGTAGCGAATACTGATTTTTTGATTTCGCCTGAATATTGAGAACCACAAATGATGATTATGTGAGCTTCATAGTCGATTGCGATACAAGCTTCTGAATTTACGCCATCGACTTCAGGATCGCATTTGAAACCTGGAGCACAAAGAATTGTGTAATCAGCTTCGCCGTAGTTAGCCAATTCTTCTGCTGTTGGTCTGATTAACAATTGGTGAATGAAAAGGTTTTGAGAAGCCATTTCATTGATTACTCTGAATTTTTGAGTGTATTTTTTATCTGCACCTGCAAAACCATCGAAGATAAATACTTCTCTGTTTTGTAAGTATGATGCGATTTTTCCTTTAATTGAGTTGAATTTTTCTCTTGAGATTGGTCTGTTTACTTTACCCCAAGCGATATCGTTGTGGATTGCTTCAGTATCAACGATAAATTTATCTTTAGGAGAACGACCTGTGTATTTACCAGTTGTTACAACTAAAGCACCTGTGTTTGATAGTTTTCCTTCACCCAATCTTAATGCTGCTTCAGTTAATTGAGCAGGAGTAAGGTTGCGGTAAACTGCTTTTGGTCCAATGATACCAAATTTTTCGATTCCGTATGTTTCCATTTTTCCTCCTTATTGGATATAATACGTGTATATTTTACAACAATTATAAAATCAATGCTATATTTTTATAAAAAATAGAGTTAATTTTTTCCAAAAATATTGTCGAATTTTATAAAGCTTTTTTCATGATGAGATTTTTCTTCTTGTTTGTAGCCTAAAATCCTTATTAAATCAGATTTTAATTTTCCTAAATCATCGTATTTTTTTAAAATACCATCTATTGCAACACTAACGTCACCTGTTTCTTCCGATACAACGATACAAGCACAATCAGAATAAACTTCTGAAACCCCTATTGCGGCTCTGTGGCGTGTTCCATATCTCCAAGAAAGCTTAGGGTCTTCTGTTAAAGGCAACAATACTCCGGCTGAGATTATTTTGTCGTCACGAATAACAACAGCACCATCATGGAGTGGAGTTTTTGGGAAAAATATCGTCAACAGCAATTCTTGAGAAATGTCTGCGTTCAATTTTACCCCGACATCAAGCTCTGCTAGAGAATTTGTGTCTTTCTGTAAAACAATCAAACCCCCCGTTTTTGATTTTGAGAGGTATTTTATTGTTTCTATCAGTTCTTTTGCAACATCGATTACTTTTTCGTTGTCTATTGGAGTATTGTTTGCAAAAAACTTTTCAAACAAGTTTCCTTGCCCGATGTAGCCCAAAAATCTTCTTAATTCAGGCTGAAATATAACAATAAGAGCAAAAGCAACGATTGAAACTAATGTTTTTAAAAATACACCAAAAATATGCAAGTTGATTTTGATTAATAGTTCAGAAATCCCCCACATAACCACCAAAACAAGAGAACCTCTGACTAATTTTTCACTTTGTGTGCCTTTGATGAATTTTTGGTAAACATAATACAAAACAAAAGACAAAATAACAACTTCTATTACGTTTACAGTAACTCCGACTTTATCAATTTCTTTGAAAAAAGTTTGAAATTGGTTCATTAAAAAAACATCAAAATTAGTAAAAAAATTCATCTTGCCTCTTTAGTTTTTGTATCTTGTTGGAATTACATCGTTTTGAACTAACTGTTCAAGGGTCTGTCTTTTTACAATAATATCGCTTTCGCCATTATTTATCAACACCATTGCAGGCTTTAAAATGCAGTTGTAGTTGGATGACATAGAATAACAATAAGCTCCCGTATCATAAACACAAAGAATATCGCCTGTTTCCGGAGCGTTTAGCATTATATCTTTAATTAAAATATCACCCGACTCGCAGAATTTTCCTGCAACAGTCACTTGTTCAAGGTTTTCTTCAAATTTTGCGTTTGCAATTTCTGCTTCATATTTTGCTTGATACATAGAAGGTCTGGGGTTGTCTGCCATTCCGCCATCAACTGCAATGTATTTTTTGTTTAGTTCTTTTATTGTTTTTGATGAACCTAATGTATATAGGGTAAAACCGGCTGAACACACCAAAGACCTACCCGGTTCGATATACAAAACAGGTTCTTTTAAATCGAATTTTTTACAATGAAGCAATATAGAATCAATTATTGCATCTGCAATTTCAAACACTGTTGGAGGGGTATCTTCTTTTGTATAAGTAATGCCCAAACCGCCTCCTAGGTTGATTTCTGATAGTTCAATTCCGAATTTGTCTTTTATTTTTTTTATTTGTTCAAGAAGAATCTTCGCTTCGTCAAAATAAACTCTTGTTTCAAAAATCTGAGAACCGATATGAGCGTGGAGTCCGACTAATTTTAGATTTTTGTATTCGTTTAAGATTTTTTCTATTGCATTATCTAACATATTAAGGTCAAAACCGAATTTTGAGTCTGTTTGTCCTGTTTTTATGTATTCGTGGGTATGACATTCAATCCCCGGAGTAATTCTAAGATGAATTTTTTGGGTTTTGTTTTTTGTTTTTGCAATTTCGTTTAATTTTTCTAATTCGTAAAAATTGTCTGCACTAAAATGGTCAATATCAGCGTCCATCGCAAAAGACATTTCTTCGATTGATTTGTTGTTTCCGTTAAATGAAACTTTGTTTAATTCAATTCCTGCATTCAAAAGTGTAAAAATTTCACCTGCAGAAACTACATCAAACCCAAATCCCAAATTGTGAAAGATTTTTGCAATCGCACTTGTCATAAGAGCTTTAGAAGCAAAAGTCATTTTTGTCTTTGGATAACGAGAAAACGCTTCTTTGTAGTCGTTTGCCATTTTGGTTAATGTGACTTCATCTATTACATACAAAGGTGTTTTGTATTTTTTTGCAAGCTCAACTACATCCATTCCTGATATTTCAAGATTTCCGGCTAAATTTCTTGTAGTTGTAATAGGTTTTACGTTTTGGTTTGGAAAATTCTCTTGCATAATACTCCT
>CAKURN010000082.1 GCA_934675695.1 uncultured Candidatus Melainabacteria bacterium
TATCTAAGGACTCCCGTAAATTAAATCTCAACGATTTAATTTACTTCGCACAGTTTACTCTTACTCTACAACATAAAATGATTTTTTACAACCATTTTTGTACAGAGTCAACAAGATTTTTTGCAATAGAAAGTGCTTTATTGAATGTTTCTTCGTTTTCTAAAAAATCATCTTTTGAAATATATTCTTTTACGATTTTTCTAGCATAAGAACCTATTGCAACGCCTTCGATTTCAACTTCACAAAGTTTTGCAAGCTCTGATGTTTTTGAATTTGTTCCACCTGATAACATCACATAAACAGGTAAATCAGACCCTTTAAAGACATCTGCTATAGCAACTGCTTGCAAGGTTGATTTGAAATTGTCTTTTCCACCGGACATAGGAATGCCATCAGCCTGAATAATTGTTGTATAAGGTTTTCTTACATCAGTCAAATCTCTAACACACTGAATTAAATCAACATCGCCTAAAGCCGAACGATTGATACTAATACTCAAAGGCCCATCAAACTCGTTCATAATTTCATTCCATCTGGTTAGAAGTTCTTCTTTGCCTTCGTTTCCAATTACGTGAAATTCGATACAATCAAGTCCCAATTTTACCAATGGAGGCAAAATTTCTTTCAAATCGGTTTTTTTCTGTAACAATTCAATGTTGTTTTTTGGACAAACATTTATACATCTTTTGCAACCTATGCATCTTGTTTGGTTTACTGTGTATTTGTTGTCTTTAAAATCAATTGCATTTTGTTCACAAGCGTTTTTGCATTTTCCACATTTTATGCAGTCATCTTTTATGTTTGCTTTGCAGAAATGTTGGTCAGATTCTGCTCCAACACTGATACAAAGGTATCTGTCTTTTTCTATTCCGGCTCTTTTTAGTCCACGTTTTGCTGCTTCTATAACTTCTTTTTTTGCACAAACATCAAAAAAATTACAACCGGCTTTTGAATACAATGTTGCCAGTTTTTCAACTTCTGTTGTATCTTCGTTTCCTGCTCCACAGATTAATTTGAAGCATTTTTTTTCTTTAAACAAATCATATAGCATTTTATTTTATTTCAACCTCACTTAAATTACTAACAGTGCATTTTGAGCATTTTTTTAAATCTTCAATATCTGTTTGTCCTGTAGCAACAAGAATTTCGCCTTTTAGCCCCGCATTTTTGCCCATTTCATAATCCATCAAGGCATCTCCTATGACGATTGTTTCTTCTTTTTTTGAGTTCATTTTTTTTAACGCAAGAATTGCAGGTTCGCCTGTTCTTTTTTCTTCTTTGCAGCTATCTTTTCCAATCACGCAATCGAAGATATTTTCAAGATTTAATATTTTCAAGATTTTTAATGTATGTTCATAATTGTCAGAAGTCACAACCGCCAGTTTTAAGCCTTTTTGTTTTAATTTTTTGATAAAATCTTCTGAATATTCTAGAGCTTCTACATAATTTTCGATATTTTGCGAAAATTCTTTGTGAACAACATCAAACAAATCAGAAATTTCTTGAAAATTTGTAGAAACATTGTATTTTTTGAGTTCATTGACCATAAAATCAACAACTTCATTTCTGGACAAAACTCCAACAGGTCCGTTTTTAATCAATTTGCAACGAATTGGGTCATGACCGATTGCAAAGCACAATTCATTAAATAAATTTTCATCTAAATTGAATTGTTTGATGATTTTGTTTATTCTGCATTCTGCGAGTTTGCCCCAGTATTTGTGGTCATTTAAAAAAGTTCCGTCTTTGTCAAACAAAACTGTGTTTATATCGTTAATTTGCCAATCTTTTCCTATAAAATCTACCATATTTACCGCCTTTTTAAAAAATAATATCATACAATAAGATTTTCAAAATAAATCTTTATAAATTTATTACACGTTATTTTTTAAAAAAGCAATTTTTTATCCGTTGTCGTTTTGTATTAAATAAGACAACAACAAAAGTCGAAAAAGGAATGCCATGCCAGAAATTACAAGATTTTCACAAGTAGAAACTGTAAACAAAAATTTCGCAAAAAACCGACCAAACATCAAAACAACAATAAAAACCGAAACAAAAGACCAATTAGATATAAAAACACCAAAAAGACAAACTGTTGAAGCTATGACAACCGGAACAACCGCTGCTATTAAAGATCCTAAATTTCTAGATAAAGTTTCAAATTCTTTTAAAAATGGCAAATCGAAAGCCGCTTCTATGTTTTCTACTATCGTTTGTGGTATTTTTGGGACAAAAGCTACAATCAACGAAGAACCAACATATATTGAACCGGCAGTTGAATTTTCAAATGCCATCCCTGCCCAAGATGAAAAACCGTTCAACACTGAAAAAGTTTTTAATTCTCTGATTGATACGGATTTTTACTATAAAAAAGCAATAGATGGTACAAAAGATATAGAATTAAAAACCGCTTTTAATGAAAATAAAATCACAGAAAAAGAAATTGAAAAATATCTTGTAGATCAATGTGGTTACCTTTCATTTAAAGCAGAAGGAGAAGGTGCAACCTTCAAAAACAATCCTGCAAAATTGCACGCTCTTAATCTTATGTGTGCTATAAATCTTGATGACCAATTTATGGGTCATACTTTAAAAGAACGTTATTTAAGCAATTTAAATCCAAATATAACAACAGAAGAAGTTGAAACATCACTCAAAATTTTAACAAAACAACTCGAACAAAACCCAAATATTGCCTTGTATGCCCAAAATTTTGTAAATGTCGCTAAAATGCCAAAAGAAACCATTGCTTTAGGAGAAATATATAAAGACATCGCTCAAAGGTGTGGTTTTGATGAAGAACAATGTTCACAATACAGCATTTTTGATACTATGACAGAATTTGATTCTCCTGAAGAATATAATGAATTGCTAAAATTTTTGGGTTCAACAAAAAAAAGAACTGTAGAAAACGGTGACGTAAAACAACTATTTAATTTGAGAGTCGATGATTGTAGAAAAACAAGAAAATTCTACGAAAGCCTAAAAGACGATGTTTTAGAAAAATTGGATTTTCGTGATATAGAAGAACTGCTTGAAATAGAGGGCAAAAAATCTGTTGAAATTTCAAAAATATTAAACAAAACCCCAAAAGAAGTCCTAGACGACTTGTCCCCTTGTGCTTTGCGTACTTATATTGATTTTAAAGATTTTTACAAAGTAAACAACATAAACGAATTAACAATAGAACAAAAAAGAAAGCTTCTAAAGCAGCTCGTTAGTTCAAATGCCAGTATATTTATCACAGCAAAAAGTGTTGCACAAGTATTACCAAGCAACCAAAAAGAATACTGTAGTTTGTTAGATAAATTGGCAAAATCAACAAGTGTTAATACAAAAAACTTGACTACAAAAGAGCTTTCAGTCTTTGATGAAGGGCTTGATGGTATTTCTAACAGCATACAAAATGTTGACTTAAACAATGCTCATTTTGAACTTGCTTTTCCAAGGAAAGATTTTATTGAAAAAGTAAGCGAACAAATAAAAGATTTAGACAAAAAAGAAAAAAATCAAGTTATGGATTATTTTGGTTTTGAAATTTCAGATGGAAAATTAAAAGGCTATCCAATAAACGTAAACAATAATCAAAAGCTTTCTGAAATTCCATCTTCAAAAGTTAAAGAGGTAATTGAAAACATCAGACCTATCGTTGAAGAATTTTCTTCAAACGAAAATACAATAAAAGTAACAAACGGCACAGAAGAATTTAACAAAGACATAAACAAAATCCTAAACGGTTTGCCTGAATTAAGAACAACAATTAAAAAAGCTCAACATGGAACTCACGCTTTTACTTTAGATATTCATACATTTAAAGTTTTGCAACAAGTATGTTCAAATCCAAAATTTCAATATTTGTCTGAAGAAGATAAAAAGACCCTCGAAATCGCTTCTTTATTGCATGACATAACAAAACAAGAAGGCGTGATAAATTATATGCACCCTGTTGAATCTTCTTTTGATGCATATTACATAATTCAAAAATTAAATCTTCCAAAAGACCAACAACTAAAAATCTATGAATTGATAAAAACCCACAACTGGCTTCAACAATTAAACAATGCCGAAAAAGATATGGTTGAAAATATAGCACAAGACATTGCTTTTGACACCAGACATACAAACACATTTGAATTAGCAAAAATTTTGTGTGAAGCAGATATGAAATCAGTTAAAAAAGACGATTCTTTCTTTAATTATTATGCAGAAACTCTACAAAGAATGGGTGAAAAAGTAGACGGATATATAAAAATGCTCCACAATACACAAATTGTACTTCCGCAAACAAAAATTCCAAAGGCTTCTGAAGTAAAATTTGCTGAAACAAAAACCAAAGATGGAATAACAAACAAAGTCTTGTATTTTGATGAATTCGATGATGACCTTTCTAAATACGGTTTTGCACCAGGTACAACAAAATCAAACTGGACGGCTTTGGTTCATGCGTTGGAATATCCTGAACAAATGAGCAAATTCGATACTTTGAACACAATCGATACAGAAGCATTATTGTCTGCTTCATTTATAAATCCCAATGAATACAAAGTCTTTAGAAAACAGGGTGTGCTTTTAGATGTAGATTATAGTGATATCCATGCCGGATACGAAAGCGATTTTGGTTCAGGAAACGAAAAATCAATAGAGCTTTTAAAAGAAGATTATTTGTTCTATGGACTTAGAAAAGAAGACAAAACGGCAGGCAATTGGAGAAGTGATAGAAGTAAATATAGAGAATATATCCCTAAAAAAATACAAGAAGAACTAAATATAACCCCAAAAGAATACTACAAAAGAACAAAAGCCTTGCAAAATTGTCATTCTGTAACAGATATTGAAAAAGTCGACAAAGAATTTGCAGACGGTTTACTTAATGTATTTAAAAATATGCATTCAAGAAAACGTAAAGGCGGCAGACAATACAATGAAATTTTAGTTTCTAAACCGGAAACCCAAGGTACATTTGGTTATGATGAAAAATACGAAGACCTTCCGTTGTTTTTAAGAAAATACGCTCAAGACAATGATTTGGTGATTTTGATGTTTGGTAATTGCAGATAAATAATCAAAAAATAAAAAACAAAAGCTAAACTATTAATCTAATTGGTTTAGCTTTTTTAAATTTTCTAAATAACTTTTTTTAAAAGCAATATAGCTTTCTCTAATAGTATCTTGAGTTTTTTTCTGATAAATTCCTCTACCCATACTAACAAAACCCAAATCAAGAAGGGCATTATCTAAATTCCTTGCACAGGGATAATCTTCTTCAACATCAGTTAACAGTAAACCATCAATTTTCATTGCATCATATATCAATTTTGCCATAGAATCGCAGACTTTTTGTTGTTCTTCTTCCGATAGATTTTCTGTAATGTGATACAAAACATTATTAAACAAAACCATATCTTGGCTTTCTTTTGGTAATTCCAGGTTTCTTATGTCTGCTTTTTTAAAATCACATTCAGGCAAAAGTTCAGTTGCAATTTTTAGGCTTTTATCTGTTTGAGGTATAAAATACTCTCCACATCTGCCATTTTTTAAAACCTGAGGATTGTCTAATACTTCTTCATAAAAATCATAAACTCCGCCTTTTGCATAATCAACAGCAATTTGACTCAAATCGTAACCTGTTAATTTTACTTTGTCTTTCAAACCTCTTTGGGCAAATTTCATTGCAAAGCTGTAGACTTCTTGTCCGTAAGAACACCCGAGAGAAGTGACTTCTAGCTTGTTTTTGCCATCAAAAGGCAAACGTTCCAAAAAATCTGAAGCAAAAGCACCCCTATAATCTCTAAAAAAATAAGAATAGTGGTTTAGTTTTCTGTAAGGCACTAAAGAACTGATTTCTTGCTTTGGGTGATAATATGATGTGAAATTTGGTTTATAAACCGGAAAATTGGCTAGCATACTTTTTAAAAACTTGTAAATAGATTTTTTTGATAAAAATATTGCATTTTAAAAATTTGTGATAAAATCGTTTATTATGAAAAGAATGGTTTTAACTTTGGTCTTTGTTTTGGCAACGACGACAAATGTTTTTGCCAATATCGTTAATCTCGACTTGAAAGAAATGATAGATGTCGGATTGAAAGAAAATTGTGAATTAAAAGCGAAAAGAATGGAACTTGAGGCTGCAAAAGCCGATATAAAAATCGCAAACAAATTAAAAAATCCCCAAATTCAATCAAACATAGTAATGGGTAATGTTGCTTTGGGAAATTCTTCTCAAGTAGGTGTTGCATTACCGATTGAGATGATGAAACGTGGAATTAGAAAGAAAAAAGCCAAAGACGAATACAATATAAAAGAACTTGAACTAAAACAAGCCGAACACAATTACAAACTTCAAATAATGCAAGCGTATTTTGATATTTTGTATGCAAAATCGGTATACAGCATTCAACAAGAACGCTTGAAACGTTTTAAAGATTTGGTACAAATCACAACTGACAAACCAAAATACCCTTCATACGAAATAGATAACTTAAAAGCAGATATACAATACGCTCAGCAGTTAAACGTTGTAAATAGAGCACAATCAACCCTGATTGCAAAACAGTTTGAATTATACAAAATC
>CAKURN010000083.1 GCA_934675695.1 uncultured Candidatus Melainabacteria bacterium
AATGTGACCAATGTAAAGACGGTTATACATTACAAGATGGTAGATGTGACTGTCCGACTTGGGCTATGAAAGTAACTATAAATGGCTTGAAAAAATGTATAACAAAATTCAACCCCGGAGATACTGTAAACGGTGTTGGAGTTGCAATTCCATCTTCGCTAGGTATAACTAATTTATCTGCTTCAACTGCTTGTACTACTGATACCGGTTACTGTTGTTGGGTAAATGGTATATTCAAAAATGAAGACTATCTAGTTAATAATCCGGCATATTATAAAGGAAGCGGTAGAATACAATGTAATTGGCATGCAGCTAATGCGATTTGTACTCATATTGGAGATGGAAAATGGAGATTGCCTACAACAGATGAACTAAAAGTCGCTATAAATACTTATTCAAGAGACAAAGGTGTATCTGGGCTTCAAATTTGTAGTTACAAAAGCGGAACAGGATTGATTAGATGTAATGATGCAAAAAGCCAATGTGATGTTAAAACTGGTTTAAATAGTAAAGAATTTGATGCAGATGACTGTGGTCCAGGTAGTGTATGGTCAACATTAGTTAAAGGCAAAATGAGTGTTTCGGGCACAAGACATGTTGCATATAACGTAGATATTAATGGATATACACTTACTACTGCAGATTATGGTACTTTGCAATACGGACGTTCTTTTAGATGTATCTATGATTTAGAATAAAATTTCTAAAACAAAAACTTAATATTTTCAATTCGTGTGGGGAAATTCATTTCCCCTTTTTTTATTTTAACAATAATTTTGTCTTTTTCAAAAAAATTATTAATCATATATTATGAAAAATATCTTAATTACTTTTTTAAAAAACAAAAGCAACTGTTCTCATAAAAATGCTCTTTTATATTCAGAAAACGGTTATTGTCCTGATTGTGGAGAATATTTGGTAAAAAATTACTATATAGTAAGATGTTCAAGATGTGACATAAAACGTGAAGCAAAAGTTTTTTGGGGTGAAGTTGTTCCAAAAGACAAATACTGCTCAAATTGTGGAGAAAGAGATTTTTATATAGAAAAAATTGACAAAGTGAATTTTATTGATGCAAATTATGCAGTTTGCTTAAAAGAAATAGCAAACGAAATTTCATCTAATCACCCAGAAGCACAAATTTGGGTTGATGAGGGTAATAACACAATTAAACAGCTGAAAAATCCCGTAATGTAGGTTATTTTAGAGAATTAATTTCAACTTCAACTTTGTTTTTGAAAGCTGATTCGATTTCTTGTCTAAGGTTGTCTTGTGTGTTTACCCACAAATGATGATTTGTGAGCATTTGGTAATTTTGCATATTATCAAACTCATCAGGAGCATTAAATTCAATTACAACAGGGTTTTCGCCTTTGTGTTTAGCTAAAACTTCTTTTAAATAAATATTTTCTTCGCTTTTTAGTTCGGTTAAATATTTTATTTTTACCAAATCAACATTGGTGATAGGTTTTACCTCGTTTACCTGCAGATTGATTTCTTCATCTCTTATGCTAACTTTTGCTTTTAGGATAACTTTTTGGTCAGATTCAATTTCTGTACCAAATTTTTCAACTACTTTCGGAAAAACAACAAAACCAATTCTGCTTGTTAAATCTTCTATCGTACCTGTTTTGATGAATTTTGAGGGGTCTTTTTTTGTCGGTTTTTGAATAACCTGTGACAACAAACCGCACAATGTAACATTCGAATCAGGTTTTGGCGATTCTATGATATCAGAGATTGTTTGTGTTGTTATGTATTTTAGAGTGTCTTTGATAGATTCTAGAGGGTGAGAAGTTACATAAATACCCATTAACTCTTTTTCAAACTGTTGAATTTGCGTGTCTGTAAATTCTTCATCTGGAGTTCCTGACATTTGAAATGTCGGGATATTGAGTTCTTCTTGAGCTTCGGCAGAAATTGCACTAAATAAACTTACTTGTCCTGAGGATTTTGCCTTTGCGGAATTTTGAACAAATTCTACTACTTTGTCTATATTTTCAAGACATTGTTTTCTTGATTTTTCAATTGTAGAAAAAGCTCCTGCTTTAATTAAACTTTCTAGTGTTCTTTTGTTTAAACATTTAGAATCTACACGAGAACAAAAATCATACAAACTTTCAAACGGTTTGCTTTTTCTTTCTTCTTCAATTTGTTCAATCACGGCTTCTCCAACGTTTTTAATAGAAGCTAAACCAAAGCGGATATTATTTCCATCAGGTGTAAATTGTGAGTTTGATTTGTTGATATCAGGGGCTAAAACTTCTATTCCTTGTGATTGACATTGAAGAATGTATTGTTGTGTTTTTTCTTGTTTGTCACAAACAGAAGTAAGCATTGCACACATAAATTCTACAGGATAGTGTGCTTTTAGATATGCGGTTTGGTAAGCAACAAAAGCATAAGCAGATGAGTGAGCTTTGTTGAAACAGTATTTTGCGAAACTTTCTATTTGTTCAAAAAGAGCAATCGCTTTTTCTCTAGGCATGTCGTTTTTTGCAGCACCTGCAACAAAAATTTCTTTTTGCTCTGCCATTTCCAGAAGCTTCTTTTTACCCATCATACGACGAACTTTATCAGCACCACCCAGTGTATAGCCTGCTAAAGTCTGGAATATCGCCATAATCTGCTCTTGGTAGACAATTGTTCCATAAGTGTCTTTTAATATACTTTCAAGAAGCGGGTGAGCATATTCGACTTTTTGGCGACCATGTTTTCTATCTACGAAATCATCTATCATTCCGGCTTCGATAGGTCCCGGACGATATAGAGCAACGAGTGCACCAATGTCTTCAAATACGCTTGGTTTTAGTCTTTTTACAAGTTTTTTCATTCCGCCTGATTCAAGCTGGAATACTGCATCGGTTTCACCTCTTGATAACAATTCAAAAGTCATTTTATCATCAAGTGGAATTCTGTTGATATTGATTGATTTTCCTGTTCTTTCTTTAACTAAATCAAGAGCGTCTTGAATGATAGTCAAAGTTTCAAGCCCCAGAAAGTCCATTTTCAAAAGGCCTATTTTTTCAATACCTGCCATAGGGTACTGAGTTTCTGTTGATTTTTCTTTTGACAACGTAACAGGAATAATCTCACTCATTGGTTTTGGTGCAATGATTACACCTGCAGCGTGCGTTCCTGTTTGGTTTTTTAGACCTTCCATATGAAGTGCTTCATCGACTAAGCTTTGAACTTGGGGATTTTCTTCACACAGTTTTTTTAATTCCATTCCATCTAAAAGAGCGTCTTTTAGTTTTGTTCCGGGGTTAGAAGGTACCATACCCGCCCAAGTGTTTGCTTGTTGGAAAGGAATATCATATACTCTACAAACTGCTTTTAGAGCGGCTTTTGCAGCCAATGTACCAAAAGTAATAATTTGACAAACGTGGTCTTTTCCCCAACGTTCAGATACGTATTCTATTACTTCTCCACGTCTTCTTTGGCAAAAATCAATATCGACATCGGGCATTGATATACGTTCCGGATTCAAAAATCTTTCAAACAACAGTTTATGTTCAATCGGGTCAAGCTCTGTTATTCCTAGTGAATATGCAACGATACTTCCTGCTGCAGAACCCCTCCCAGGGCCTACAGGGATACCATGTTCTTTTGCCCAATTGATAAAGTCCCAAGTCAACAAGAAATACGCAGGAAATCCCATATGGAAAATAACACCTTTTTCGTATTCGTATCTTTCCATTATAGAATCAGGAATAGGATCACCATAGCGTTCTTTTAGACCTTTGATGCACAAGTGATGAAAGTATTCTTGTTCATTAAAACCTTCAGGGCAAGGAAATTTTGGCAAGTATTCTTTGGTTTTTCCAAATTCTAATTTGTCCATTTTAAAATCGCATTTGTCTGCAACTTCTACAGTTGTTTCTATACAGCGATTAAAGTAATCTTCATCCATCCAAGAAAAAGCACGTCTTAGTTCTTCTACTGTTTTTACATAAAACTCGTTAACAGAGAATTTGAAGCGGTTGGGGTTTGCTTTTGATGATTTTGTTTGTTCGCACAATAAAGTATCATGCCAAGAAGCATCTTGTGCTCTTAAATAGTGAGAGTCGTTTGTAATGACTGTTTTAACCCCTAATTCTTCTGCTATTTTCATAAGTTCGGGGTTTGAATCTTTTTGTTCTTTTAGACCATGGTCTTGTAATTCAATATAAAAATCGTCTTTAAACAGGTCTTTGTAGTATTTTGCTTTTTGTCTTGCTTTTTCAAGGTTTCCATCTAGTATGTTTCTTGCAACTTCCCCTTGAATACAAGCAGAAAGACAAATTATATCTTCGTGGTATTTTTCTAAAATTTCGTGATTTATACGTGGTTTGTAGTAGTAGCCTTGTGTTGTTGCAATAGAATCAAGTTTGCATAGATTGTGATAGCCGTTTTGATTTTTTGCAAGCAAAACAAGGTGATACATTGTTTTTTTGCTTCTATCTTCTATTACATCACCCTCGCAGATATAAAATTCACAGCCGACAATGGGTTTTACGGCTTCGATTTTTTTCTTTAATTCTTGGACATCGTCCGATAACATATGTGACAACATGTCATTTTTTGCAATGAACATATCTGCACAACCATACATAACTCCATGGTCTGTGATTGCAATTGCAGGCATGTCGTTTTCTGCTGCAAATTTGTAAAAATCAGGAATCCTAATCGCCCCATCTAATAGCGAATATTCTGTGTGAATGTGTAAAGGAACGTACTTCATAATTTTAATTTTACCATAAGCTCTTTTCTTAGGAGTTGTATTTGAATTTATGTAAATTTTTTGTTCAAAAAAGACTACACATAATCCTTGTGTAGTCTAAAACTATCGTTAGTTTTTCTTTATTATTTATGAAGTGTTTTGCCAACTTCTTTTTTATTGTCCAAAAGCAATTGTTATTTTTTCTTTTGGATTAACTTTTGAAATTGGGTTTCCTGATGGGTCTACCAAATATGTTAATTCGTCACCCGTTGTTTGGAATAATCCCATTGTTCCGCTTAGGGCTGTTCTTGTTAAATCAACAGGAGCTTTTAATGTAGTTTTGATACCGTCTTGGTAGCTTCTTCCTGCAGCTTTGAATTTTCCGCTTAACAATTCAGAAGTACCAACACCTGTTTGATCTAACAAACCTTCAGCTGCATTTGATATACCTATTGCAGCACCACCAACGGTTCTACCTGCAGTACCGATTATTGTACCTGCCCAAGTGAATGGAAGTTGTACCAATCTCAATACTCCGTTTATTTCTTTTTGTCTTTGAACTTGTGCGGTTAGTATTTGTTTTGGCAAGTTAGCTTTGCAGCCTTTGCAATCAATAATTTGATTGAAAGATAATCTAATGCTGCCCGGGCAATTTTTTGATGGTCTTGTTACTTCGACTACTTTACCTCTTACAGTTGAACCACAAGGGAATGTTTTTCCATCGATTGTTATTTCGGATGTTGTTGTTGCGGCAAACTGTTCGCCAACATTTACGTGTTTTGCATTAATAATATCATTCATTGTAAGTTCAAGAGTTGGGATAGTAACTCGTTGTTCTTTTTCTATATAGGTTTTTCCACCCATATCTTGGCTTGCGGTTTTGGTTGATTTGTCATATCCGCCTGCAAGACGCATACCTTGTAACATTGCACTTGTTTCAGCACGTGTTGCTTTGTCATTTGGTCTGATGTAGTCTTGGTTTCGTTCATTTTTTAATGCACCATTTTCAATAGCTTTTGCAACGCATTCTCTTGCCCAGCAAGGAACTTTGCCTCCATCTTTATATTGTGATAAAATTTGTTCGGCTTTTGCTGAATCCATTGGACAATTTATACCTTTAGACATAATTGTCAATGCTTCGCCCCTTGTTACGTTTTCATTAGGTGCAAACATAGTAGTAGTTTTTCCTGCAACCATATTTTCGCTTGCAGCTTTTGAAATATAGTTGTGTGCCCAGTGTGAAGTCGGAACATCTTTGAATGTTAATGTTTCGCAATTTGATGTAGCGTCAAGGTTGTAACCTTTTACTACCATTGTTGCAAGTTCTGCTCTTGAAACCTTTCTGTTTGGTTTGAACATACCATCAGGATATCCTTCTAATACACATTGTTCTGTCAAACGATTGATATCAGAAGCAGCCCAATAACTGTCATATACGTCTGGATATTGTTGAGATGTAATATCTGCCGCAGCACCGGTCATACCTAGGCAGCCACATGGTTCTTTTGTTACTTTTATTATATCCATATGTGTTGCAGATGACACATTTTGTGGACAATCACAGTTGTATTTTGGCATATCTTCTGCTCTGATAACAGGAGCAGCAGCACCTGTCGGACAACCACAGTTGCATTCAACTGGAACACCTTTGTAATTTGGTGTCAACAATGATTCATTAATTGTTGCATTGTTTAAGTTTTCACCGACTTGTGCAGTGTTAGAATTTGAATAAACGGCTCCAGGGTATGCGTATGTTTGGTGATTGTAAGGTTTTGTTTCGATACATGGAGCAGCAGCACCTGTTGGGCAACCACAATCTGATTTTTGTTGTGGTACTCTAT
>CAKURN010000084.1 GCA_934675695.1 uncultured Candidatus Melainabacteria bacterium
CTATAGCCTTCATAAAAATGAAAGCGTCCTTGCATTATTATTGCGTTTTTATTTCCGATTTTTGAAAATAAAAACTCTCCCTTGTGACCTTTTACGCTGCTTTTTGGAAAATTCGGAATATCTTCGTATTTTATGGTTATTCCATCTAAACCGTCACAAAAACACCCCAAACCTGAGCCTAAAACTATAGCAATCTCAGGCTTGAAATCATTAATTTTTGAATTAATAAAATCAAGCGTTTCTTTGTATTTGGTCATTTATATTGAAAATTAACCTACTAAACCATCATCATCTGATTCAGATGCTTTTACCATAATAGCGTGTTGAACGGGTTTTTCTTTTTTAACGTTAGCATCAAAAGGAATTTCGACATCAAAACCAAAATCATCACGAGGTTTTTTCATTTGTGATTCATCAACTAATTTTTTAGCTAATTCAATTAATTCATAAACTAATTGGTATCTGTTAGGGGCTTTTTCGTTTAAATCCCAAGCTGTTTTAGTAATTTGGTTCATAATGTAAAATTTTCTCCTATCAAACTAATTTTACAATAGCCATGATTTTTGTGCAAGATGTGAAACAGAAGTCAAAACTGTAAATTTTTGTTAAGAAAAGAACTTTTTAAAAAGTATAGACTCTTTTAAATTTTTGAATTTGTCGCAAAATACAGTATCATCTGTAATGAAAACGGTTTTGTCTTCGTCGTTTATGTTTTCTAGTCTGTGGGTTATGGATATTATCGTTTTTTTATTTTTTAAGTTGTTTAATATTTCTATTATTTTCTTTTGAGAAGAAATGTCGATATTTGCCGTTGCTTCGTCTAGAATTATTATGTTTTTGTCTTTTGCTAATATATCAACTAATGCCAATCTTTGTTTTTCGCCTGAAGAAAGGTCTTTTGGGTTTTTGTTTTTGATTGAAGAAAGTTCTAGAGTGTTTATTAATTTTTTTGTATTAAAATCGCTAAAATCAATGATTTCGTCGACTTTTTCAGCCAAAAAAGTAAAGTCACAAGATAAAAAAGCAATGTTATTTTGCCATTTTTTTTCATCAATTAAATTTTTATTATCGATTAAAATCTCACCTTCAGTTGGTTTTATTAAACCCGCCAAAATCAGTGCTAGAGTAGTTTTGTAGCTGCCTGATTTTCCTATTATGTGAATAAAATCGTTCTTTTTTATTTCTAAATTTACGTTTTTTAATCCTTTTTCGTTTTCATAAGAAAAATCAACATCAACAAGTTTTATAGAAGAATTAAACGGGAGCTTTTCTTTTGTAGAATTGATTTTTAGGTTTTTAAAATTGTCATCAAATTCAATCAAATCAATTACTGCTTGTTTGTTTGAATTTAGCGCATAGATTGAGCTTTGGATTCTATTTAATAGTGGTGTTAATCTTAAAATTACCACGCAAATTGTACACAAAGAACTGATTAAAAGCTGGTTGTTGAAGTTGGTTTTAAAAAACAAAGCAACAAGAATAACAATAAAACCGAGCATTATAGAGATTTCTGTAAAATAAATATGAATTACTGTGTTGAAATTTCTGTCTTTGTTTAGAATTGATAGTTTTTTGTATTCTTTTTCACTTTTTTTTAGGAAAAATTCTTCTTTGTTGTTTAGTTTTATTTCCAGAATTGAATTTATTATAGTTAAAAGGATTTTGTTTGCGTTTTCAAGAGCGGTTGTGTAGTTTTGGTTTTGAATTTTAGAACGTTTTTTCAAATAAATGTATTCTAAAATAGCAAGCACAAACAAAAACAGAAGTGCGATAAAAGCTACTTTTGTAAATTTAGTAAATAAATAAATAACCAAAATGATAGAAATAATGGAATTTGTGATGAGATTTATAAATTTGTAACAATATTGAAAAACGGCAAGGGTTATTTTTGAGATGATATTTATTTTGTCTGCTTCAGATAAGTTTTTTGTTGTTAAATATGGTGCAAAAAGCAGGTTTTTGAATGTTTTTAGTGTGATTTGTATAGATAAATCCTCAAGAATTTTGTTATTAAATTTTGAAAAAAGAAGCATATAGATATTTTTCAATATATAAATGCTTGCAATTCCAATTCCCAAAAACAGCCCAATTCTATTAAAATCATATATATGAAAGCAATTTTCAAACAGTGTTAAGATTTTTTTGCAATAGATTGAATTTGGGTTATTTAAAAACAAAATAAATTGAAAAATCAAAACAAGCCCGATATATTCAAACATTCCGGCAAATACAGATAAAAATATCAAAAAATAAAATTGAAATTTGTTTTTTGAATAAAATTTATTGATGATTTTAACAAATAAATTCTGCAAAAAAATTCCTCTTTTTTATTCTGTCTTGAAAAAAAACTTCTATTTAATTATACTCTTAATTATGCAAAGTCTGTCAAGCAAAGAAAATTTTTTTATAGGTTTGTCTTTATCAAATTCGTCAAACTATGATAGTTCTGTTTGTGTTTTGGATAGAAATTCAAAAATTATTTTGATAGACAAATTTTATTTTGCACAAGACATTGACTATTTTTTTGAAACTTCTCCTTATGTTAAAAATTCTATACTTTGTGCCAGTGTTCCTTATGACAATAGAATGCTTGAGGGAAAATGGCGAATACATTCAAAAAACTACAAAATGATAGGTGACAAATTCAAAATCAACAGAGATGACTGGACAAATAGAATTTCAACAAGGTGTTCTACGACTTTTAAGACATTGAATGAAAACAACACAAAAGTAATAAGATGTGACATAAATCAGCTCAGACAGGCGTATGGACTGTGTGCTCATTACTTAAATCGAACAAGTATTGATTGTAAAAATTTGCAAATTTCTCTAAAAATTAAATACGGCTTTGACGAATTACCGGACAATATGCTTCCGGCGTCAAGCCTCGAAAGTATCATCTGTGCTATGTTTGCAATGGAATATGTCAATAATATTTCTTTTAATAAAATATTTGAAATCGATGACATTCCTGTTTTAACAAGATGTATGAATTAATTTAGCAATAATTACTCATTTTTTGTTTTTATATAAATATATAAATGAGGTTTTTATGGATATACAAAATCAAAATAGCGTTGTAAATACGGCAATGGTGGGTGCAGCTGGGGCAGGTGTTGGTGCTGTTGTCGGAGGAATTACAAAGCATTCAAGAATTAGTTCTATAAAAAAGCTCACAAAAGACGAATTTCAAAGAACGGTTCAAGAAATAAAAACCGAAAAGGCACTTGAAAATTTGCCTGACTTTTTAAAAACAAAAAAAGATGCAATAAAACATTTAAAAGAAACCAGTAAAAATCTCGTTGGAAAATACGCTCTTGCTGGTGCTGCAATTGGCGTTGGGATGATGGTGTTAAAATCTTTGTTCTTTAATAAATCTCAAAATACTAGACAATACGCTTCTATGCCTCAAAATATGCAAATGCAACAAATTCCGCAACAACAAATGCAACTGCAATATACCCCTGAAACAACTCAGCAACAAATACAAATTCCACAACAACAAGCACAAGTTCCACAACAACAAATACAAATTCCACAAAACGAAATAAGCTCTGAAGCAACTCAAATTCAAACTCCCACAACAGAACTTTCGCACAACAACATGCTTCAACAAGTTCAACAAATGCAAAAAGAAACAACAAAATAAAAAATTATTTTGACAATTTTCTTCCTGAAACCGATAGAGTGAGGGTTTTATCTTTTATATCGACAATTGCCCATCTCAAGGCTTCTATTCCTGACGATTCGATTTGTTTTTCTATAAAATCTACATCAGGAGGCAGAATAGGAGTTTGTATTTTTAGTGTTTTTGAAATAACTTCTTCCATTTATAGAATAATTCCTGCAATACATGCTGAAATGTAGCTTACAAAAGTACCTGCAATTAATGCCCTCATACCTAGTCTTGCAAGGTTTTTTCTTTGGGTAGGAGCTAGTTCTCCGATACCGCTGATTTGTATTGCGATTGTTGAAAGATTGGCAAAACCGCAACAAGCAAACGTTGCAATAGCGATACTTTTTTCGCTTAATGCGTTTGTGTCAATGTATTTTATTAAATCAATATATGCGATTGTTTCATTCAGGATTAATTTTTCACCAATTAATCTGCCGACCATTTCTATGTTACCCCAAGTCGCACCAATCAAGGCTGCAAATATAGCAAATATTTTTCCAACTATCATTTGTATAGACAAATTTGTTAAATCAATTCCGATAGAAGATAGGTCAATATGACAGATAGAAAACAAAAATAATCCTATTTTTGCAAGGATTGTGTTGCAAAATGCAATCAAAGCAACAAGAGCGATTAATACAGCGATGATATTTATTGAGACTTTCATTCCTTCAACTGCACCTTTTGAAATAGCAGAAAGTATATTTACATCGGTTTTTCTTCTGTTTATTTTGAAGTCTTTTTTTGTTTGAGGTTCTAAAGTTTCAGGATAAATTATTTTAGAAACGACAAACGACCCCGGTATTGCCATAACAGAAGCCGCAAGCAAATATTCTGTACTAATTCCAAAACCTGTATACATTGCAATACAACTAGCTGAAATACAAGCAGTTGAACCTGTCATAGAAGCCAACATCTCAGAGCGAGTCAAATTGGGCAAATAGTGTTTAATTAGTGATTGTGCTGCAACGTTACCAACAAAAGGGCTTGCACAGTTAGAAAGAGCTTCTGCACCCGACACACCCATGATTTTGTTCATGATTTTGCCTAAAATCAAGATGATTCTTTGCATAATGCCATAGTAATATAAAATATTTACTAAAACCAAAATCAAAATCATTGTTGACATCAAAACAAGAGCAAAGATGAAATCTTTGTTTGGGAACAGTTCTGTAATGGTTTCTGGGGAATTTGTCAACCAACCGAATACAAAATTTGAACCTTCTATAGAAGCATCAAGAATTTTGTTTATTATTTTTGCTAAAAATTCAAATAATTTTACACCTAAAGGAACTTTCATAATAAATATTGCAAGCAAAAATTGCAAAAACAGTCCAACTCCGACTGTTTTTAGGTTAATTTTCTTTTTGTTGTTTGACATTAAAAAACAAATGCCTAAAATAACGATAATTCCTACAACACCAACCATTTTTGATAATAATACAGCTAAATTTTCCAAAACAAAATCCTTTTATAAATAAAATCTTGTCTTAATTATAAATTAAAATTTTAAAAATCGCAAAAAACTGTTTTTGATATTAAAAAAGATAGGAATGATACCACTCCTATCTTTAACGTTTTATTTTTGTTTTTTATTTTTCATCTAATGCAGCAACGCCAGGTAGAACTTTTCCTTCGATAAATTCTAAAGAAGCACCGCCACCAGTTGAAACGTGAGTAAATTCTTCAGCTTTTTGGAATTTTTTAGCAGCTGAAACAGAATCACCACCGCCGATTACTGATGTTGCACCATTTTTAGTAGCTTCTACTACTGCTTTTAGTACAGCTTTTGTACCTTCTGCAAATTTTGGATTTTCAAAAGCACCAACAGGGCCGTTCATCAAAATTGTTTTAGAAGCTAAAATTACGTCAGCAAATGCTTTTTGAGTGTTTGGACCGGCGTCAACACCTTCAAAACCGTCAGGAATGTTAGTTACATCAACTACTTTGTTTTCTCCGTTGCCTGAAAAATCGTTTGTAACCAAAACATCTGTTGCAAGAACTAATTTTACACCTTTAGCTTTTGCTTTTGCTTCGATTGCTTTTGCTGTTTCCATTTGATCATCTTCGCAAATAGAATTACCGATTTTGCCGCCGTTTGCTTTTACGAATGTATAAGCCATGCCGCCGCCGATTATCATATTGTCAACTTTGTCTAATAAGTTTTCTAATACACCGATTTTTGTAGAAACTTTAGCACCGCCAACGATAGCTGTGAAAGGACGAGATGGGTTGTCTAGAGCGTTACCTAAACATCTCAATTCTTTTTCCATTAAAAGACCTGATACTGCAGGTTTTAAAACTTTAGCCAATTTTGCTGTAGAAGTGTGGTTTCTATGAGCTGCACCAAAAGCGTCATTTACGTAAAAATCACCCAATTTAGCTAATTCGTTTGCAAAAGTCATATCATCATCTTTTGCTTCTTCTGCTTTGTAGTATCTGATATTTTCCAATAAAGCAACTTGACCGTCTTTTAGGGCTTCTAGTTCTTCTTTTGCACCGTTTCCAACAGGAGATTTTACGAATAAAACTTCTTCATTTAACAATTTTGCTAAATATTTTGCAACCGGTTCTAAAGTAAATTCCGGTTTAACTTCGCCTTTTGGTCTGCCTAAATGTGCCATTAAAATAACTTTAGCACCTTTTTCTTTCAAAAAGTTTACTGTTGGAAGAATTGCTTGGATTCTGGTATCATCTGTAACGTTACCTTTTTCGTCCAATGGAACATTAACATCTACTCTAACT
>CAKURN010000085.1 GCA_934675695.1 uncultured Candidatus Melainabacteria bacterium
TCTGATAACACAATTTTATAAAAATTTTATCAAAAAAAAATATCAAACACAACAAAAAATAAAGCAGGTAATATACCTGCTGTTGACCTAAATTTCTTTTATTTTTTCTAGTGTTTGTTTAATCACATCAATCATCTCAGACGTGTTTTCGATTTTGTAAAATTCTCGACCAACACCGACCGCTATTGCACCTACATCTAAATATTCTTTTATTTCATTTAGTTTTACAAATCCACAAGGTAAAACGTTTAAAAATGGCATTGGTTTTATTAGTTCTTTTATGTATTGAACTCCGCCCATTCTAGCGACTGGATAAATTTTTATAAGAATACTTCTTGCTTTCCAAGCACAGTAAGCTTCATTTGGGGTAGTAACCGCAGGAATTAAATATGTTCCATGGCAAGAAGCATAATGTACTAAATTCTGTTGAAAAATAGGGCTAGAAATAATATTCGCTCCGGCATCAAGAGCAGCCCCTGCTTGCATAGAAGTAATAATTCCGCCTTGTGCAATTAAAATATCTGAATTTTTTGACAATTCTTTTGTAACAGCAAGTGGACAATTAAGTTCAATAATCTTTAAACCACCTTCAATATATGAATAAGCTGTTTCTAGGGCTTTATCAACGTTGTCTTGTCTTACTATTCCAAAAATCTTTTCTTGTTTTAAATATTCAAGTAAATTCATTTTTAGGCTATTTCTTTCATTTTTTCTCTATTTGATAGCATACATTTTGTATTTTTAAGGCATAGAATAGAAATAGCTTTTTTGATTTCCATATCTTCAACAAGCCAACATATATTTTCTCTAAAATCGTTCAAAAAACAAAAAGTTGATGTTAATATTGCGACTTGTACTGCCTTTATTAAATTAAAACTGGTGATGTCAATGTAAACATTTGTTTCATCTGAATAACATTTTAGTTCTAATGAGGAATTTTGATAATTAATTTTAAAGATATTCTTCTTATTTTCAATACTAATAATAGGATTCATGGGTACTTCTTTTTAACTACATTTTTGATATCGGCAAAGAAAATTAATATTTTAACTTTGTTTTAGATTTATAGTCCATTTGTTGTATAATTTTTAAAAAAAGAGGAATTTAACAATGCAAACAACAGAATTAAAAAATATTGCAAAAAACATTAAAATGGTAGCTTTTGATGTAGATGGCGTTTTAACAGATGGCTCGTTGACTTTTATAGAAGATGGAAAAGAAATAAAAACTTATGATGCAAAAGATGGACTAGGTGTCGTAATGCTAAGAAAAGCAGGTTTAATCACTGCAATTATCACCGGAAGAAGTAATAACACAGTAAAACACAGAGCAGAAGTTTTGGATATTCAGGAACTATATATGGGGCAAAAAAATAAAATTGCTACTTTAGAAGAACTGGTTGAAAAATACAAATTAAAAAGAACTGAAATAGCATATATGGGTGATGATTTGCCTGATATATGCGTTTTAAATGAAGTCGGTTTAAAATGCTGTCCAAATGATGCAGTTAAAAGAGTAAAAGAACTGTGCAATTTCGTATCAACAAAAAATGGCGGAAAGGGTGCAGTTAGAGAACTTTGCGATTTTATTTTAGATTCAAAAGAAATCACTTACGAAATGATTTCAAAACCTACAGTACAGTAGCTATTTTGTACTGTGTGGGTGAGTGGTTTCGTAAACTTGTTTTAGTCTTTGGATTGAAACATGGGTGTATATTTGAGTATTTTTGATACTGGAATGTCCTAAAAGCTCCTGTACAATTCTCAAATCCGCTCCATGTTCCAGCAATTTTGTTGCAAAAGAATGACGAAAAACGTGAGGTGTAACGTGTTTTGTAAAATGAATATTTTCAAGACAGTGTTTTAGAGCTTTTCTGATACTTTGATTTTGAAGTCTATAGCCATTATAATTAATAAATAATGGTGTTGTCGGGGTAATTTCTGTATTTGAATTTATTAAAGAAAAAACATTATCAATGTTGTTTTTTGTTTTATCGGGAATCAATACAATTCTTTCTTTTGCTCCATTACCGAAAACTCTAATTTCATTTTGTTCTAAATTTAAGTTTTCAAAATTTAAACCGGACAATTCTGAAATTCTCATTCCGGAAACCCACAACAATTCTAGTATAATTCTATTTCTGTATCCCGATGGAGTATCTATATTGATACTTCTTAGAATGTTTTCAACTTCTTCTTCTGATAAAAATTCAGGCAAGTTTTTATTTTGTTTTGGAATAGAAATATTATCTACGGGGTTGTATTCTATAAGTTCTTCTTGGTATAAAAACTTATAGAACGCTCGAATTGAAGCGATTTTTCTTGCTATTGTTGTTTTTGTGTAGTTTATTTGTTGAATAAAATACAAATATTCGCTAAATTTTTGTGATTCTATGTCTAGTGGATTTATTTCTCCAATCCATAACAAAAACGTGTACACATCTGCACAATAAGCTCTAATTGTATGAGATGAAAAGTTCTTTTCACTTTTTAAATAAATTTTAAAATCGTCTAAAAGTTCGTTTTTGCTAAAATTTTCACTCATTTTTAGTATACTTCGGCAGTTTTTTCTTCTTCATCTTGCAAAGAAGACAAATCGGAATTATATGTACAATCAAACCCTTCCGGTAGTTTTTCATCATCAGGCCATATAGTTGTATCATCAAATCTTACTGCAGATAAATTTTCACAACTAGAAAAATCACTATCAGTCAAATCTGTTTCTGAAAAATTTGCTCCTGCCATATCAGCATCAGAAAAATCGCAAAAATTAACAACAGCATAGCTGAAATTTGTTCCGTTTAAGATTGCATTTGAAAAATTGCATTCAGTCAATGTTGCTCTTGAAAAATCAACTGTAGTTAAATCACAGTCAGAAAAATCAATATTAACAAGATTTGTTTCTGAAAATGATGTTCCGGAAAAATCAATTCCTGAAAAGTCAGCATTTTCAAGCGTAGAATGCGAAAAATCCGCCTCTGAAATTTCGATATCGGTGTTTTCTTTGTGATATTCTACAAAAGAATCGTAGTCATTTAAAATTAAATTAATTAAGTTTTCTTGTGACATAAAATACCCTTTATATAATTTCTGTCTGTTGTGCAAGTAAAACCGCTTGTACTCTGTTATCTACATTGAGTTTTCTGTAAATACTGTTCAAATGCGTTTTGATTGTTACTTCTCTTACAAAGAGTTTTTCTGCAATTTGGGAGTTTGTTGCTCCTTTTGAAACCAGAGTCAAGATTTCTTTCTCTCTTTGAGTCAGAGGAGAAATTTTTTCGCCTTTAACAAAAGGGAGAGGTTTTATTTCTTTTGTATCTTTATTCCACAAAGAACGTCTTAATAACGCTTCAATTCTTGCAAGCAAATTAGGTAAAACATAAGGTTTTACAATGTAATCGTCTGCACCGAATTTTAAACCTGAAATTTGTTTTGAATCATCATTAACAGAAGTCAACATTATTATAGGAATTTTAGAAATATTAGGATTTTTTCTGATAGCTTTTAGTGTTTCCCAGCCATCTAAATTAGGCATTACAACATCAAGCAAAATTAAATCAAAGTTTTTATCTTCATCTAAAATTTTCAAAGCCAAAAGTCCATCGGTTGCGACTTTTACTTCAAACCCATACATAGGTAAAGTATCAGAAAGTAACTTTGGATTATCATCAACGATTAATATTCTGGCAATTCCATTCATTTATTCGATTAAACCTTCTCTAATAGCTTTGATTGCAGCTTGCGTCCTATCATCTACATTCATTTTTTGCAAAATTGAACAAACATGAACTTTGGTGGTGTTAACTGAAATATTCAGCTTTTGTGCAATTTGTTGATTGTTGCAACCTGTAGATAATAATATTAATACTCTTTTTTCTTGTTGAGTCAAATTGTAACAATCTTTTACAGAAATTTTGTTAAATTTGTTGTTTTGATTTTTTGATGTTGTTTGCATAACGTATTTTGAAACAGCTGAATCGAAATACATAGAGCCGTTTAATACATCTTTTACAACTTCAATCAATTTGTCCGGTTTAATGTCTTTTGTACAGTATGCATTTATACCTACTTCCAAACACTCTATTACTTCTTCTTTTTCGCAATGCGAAGTTAAAATAATTATTTTTATATCTTTATATTTTTTTCTTATTTCTCTAATTGCTTCTATTCCATTGGTATCGCCCAAACCCAAATCCATTAAAACAAGTTCGATTTTGTTTTCTTTTAAAATATCATAAGCCAAATTTGCACTATCAGCTTCAAATATTTCATTTAAAAAATCAGAACTGCTAAGCGAAGTCTTTAGAGCGAACAATGTCAAAGCATGGTCTTCTACAATCAATACATTTACATTCTTATCCATATTGACTATATTATAATTTAAGTTAACAAAAAATTGCAATAGTTAAATTTTTTTGGTAAATTTAAACCAAGAGGAAAAAATATGATTACAATAAAAGACGTTGAACATGTTGCAAAATTGGCAAGATTAGAATTGTCAGACGAAGAAAAAGAAAAATACACACACCAACTAGGTGATGTATTAGCTCATGTAGAAAAAATGAACGAAGTTGATACAACCGGGGTTGAACCTATGAATCACCCAATCGACTTTGTAAATGTAATGAGAGAAGATGTTAAAATTTACGAAAATACAAGAGAAGAACTTATGAGCAATGCTCCTGACGTTGAAGGAGAATTTTTCAAAGTTCCTAAAATAAACTAAGAGGATAAATGACAAAATATATTTTTATAACAGGCGGTGTGGTCAGTTCTTTGGGAAAAGGTATTGTTGCCGCCTCGTTAGGTAGGCTTTTGGTTTCTAGAGGTTATAAGGTTTCTGTTTTAAAATTCGATCCTTATATAAATGTTGACCCCGGAACAATGAGCCCTTTTCAACATGGAGAAGTTTTTGTCACAGAAGATGGAGCTGAAACCGATCTTGATTTGGGGCATTATGAAAGATTTATTGATATAAATTTAACAAAAATAAATAATGTCACTTCAGGAAAAGTTTATTTAACAGTAATAGAAAAAGAAAGAAAAGGCGATTATCTGGGTGCTACTGTTCAGATGATTCCTCATATCACCGGCGAAATAAAATCGAGAATTACTTCTGCAGCTAAAAAAGATTCTCCTGATATCTTAATTGTAGAAACAGGTGGTACGATTGGCGATATTGAGAGTTTACCTTTTATTGAAGCAATCAGACAATTCCGTTCAGAAATCGGTATTGGAAATTCGATGTCTATTCATACTACTTTGCTTCCTTATTTGCCTACATCTGGCGAATTAAAAACAAAACCATCTCAACATAGCGTAAATGTATTAAGAAGTTACGGTATTCAGCCGGAAATGTTGGTATTGAGGACACAAATCCCTGTATCTATAAATGAAAAAGAAAAACTGGCTTTATTTTGCTCTGTTGATAAAGATTCGGTTATAGAATGTAAAGATTTAGATTCTATTTATGAAGTTCCATTATATTTAGAAAAACAAAACATAATAAAACAAGTTTTAAAAACCTTAAATCTGGAAGATAAAACACCAGAGCTTGACGAGTGGAAAAAGCTGGTTGAAAACATAAAACACCCAAAAAATGAAATAAATATTGCACTTGTTGGAAAATATACAGAACTCAGCGATGCTTATATTTCAGTTATCGAAAGTATAAAACATGCCGGTTTTATTCACAATATCAAAACCAATATTAAAAGTATCGCTTCAGAAGAAATTCTTTCTCAAGAAGATGTTGTTGAATCTTTTAATGGTATAGATGGCGTTGTTATTCCTGGTGGCTTTGGAATAAGAGGAATTGAAGGGAAATTAAAAGTAATAAAATACGCTAGAGAAAACAATATTCCACTTCTTGGTTTGTGTTTGGGTATGCAGTGTTCTGTTATAGAATACGCTAGAAATGTTGCTAAACTTGACAGAGCAAATTCAACAGAATTTGATAAAACAACAAAATTCAAAGTTGTTGACTTAATGGAAGAACAGAAAAATATCCTAGGTTTCGGTGGCTCGATGAGATTAGGTTCGTACCCTTGCAGACTTTTGCCAAATTCAAAAGCTCACAAGCTTTATAAATCAGATTTAATCCACGAAAGACACCGCCACAGATACGAATTTAATAATGAATATAAAAAAATCCTGGAAGACAACGGGCTTGTTGTTTCGGGAACAAGTCCTGATGGAAGTTTGGCTGAAATTGTAGAAATTCCAAAAAACGACTTTTTTATTGCTTGTCAATTTCACCCAGAGTTCAAATCTCGTCCTCAAAAACCGCACCCTTTGTTTAAAGGATTTATTGAAGCAATATTGAAACAAAAGAATATTAGTTTCTAGCAAGCTTTTTATTTGTTTTGTTTATGAAATTTATTGCAGTGTTTGAAGGC